>JAZFUU010000134.1:0-5676 GCA_036447375.1 Myxococcota bacterium | reverse complement strand
AACCCAGCAGACCCTGGTCCTGAACGACCTGCGCGGCCGCATTCGCCTCCAGACCGACGGAGGCCTGAAGACCGGGCGCGATGTGGCGATTGCGGCGCTGCTCGGAGCCGATGAGTTTGGCTTCTCCACCGCCCCGCTGGTGGCCCTGGGCTGCATCCTGATGCGTGTGTGTCATCTCAACACGTGTCCGGTGGGTATTGCGACGCAGAATTCCGAGCTGCGGAAACGTTTCGCGGGCGTTCCCGATCACGTCGTCACCTATCTCCTCTTCGTCGCCGAAGAGCTGCGGGAAATCATGGCCAAGCTCGGGTTCCGCCGCGTGACCGAGATGATCGGACAGGTCGATCGACTCGTTGCCGATCGCGCCGAAGGTCACTGGAAGGCGGCAGGGCTGGATTTCTCAGAGCTCTTGCACAAGCCCGATGTTCCCCATGCCGTCCACGAATGCGAATCCCAGGGCCTGCGGGAAGAGCTGAAGAGCGTCCTCGACATGCGCCTGCTCGAATTGGCGCGGCCCGCCCTGGAATCGGGCCAGCGCGTGAAGGGCGACCTCCCGATCCACAACACCGACCGGACGGTGGGGACCATCCTGGGATCGGAGGTGTCGCGCAGGTACGGCCCCGAGGGACTGCCCGACGACACGATCGACATCCGCTTCACCGGGTCGGCGGGACAGAGCTTCGGCGCCTTCGTTCCGAAGGGAATCACCTTGCGGGTTTCCGGGGACGCGAACGACTACTGCGGAAAGGGGCTCTCGGGTGGGCGAATCGCGATACGCGTCCCAGAGGGGTCGACCTTCGATCCGGCGGACAACATCATCACCGGAAACGTCGTGCTCTACGGGGCGACGAGCGGCGAGGCCTATTTCCAGGGTGTGGCCGGCGAGCGTTTCTGTGTGCGGAACAGTGGGGCCGACGCCGTGGTGGAGGGCGTCGGAGACCACGGTTGTGAGTACATGACCGGCGGCCGGGTCGTGATTCTCGGCCCGACGGGGCGAAACTTCGGCGCCGGAATGTCCGGCGGGATCGCCTATGTCCTGGATCTCGACGGCGCTTTCCCCGCGAGGGTGAATCGGGCGAGGGTCGACCTGGAAGTTCTCACCGAGGAGGACGAGGCGACGGTTCTGGGGCTGGTGAGGCGGCATCACGAGTTCACGCAGAGCGAGCGGGCCGACAGCGTGCTGCGTGAGTGGGACCGCATGCTGCCCAAATTCGCGAAAGTATTTCCGAAGGACCTGAAGGTTGCCCTCGACGCGCGCCTGAGGGCACGAACCGGCGATGGCTAAGGTCACGGGATTTCTCGAGCACCCGCGGAAGGACACCGGATACCGGCCCGTGGAGGAGCGCGTTCGCGACTGGCACGAGGTCGAGACCGATCCGCCGATAGAGAGCGTTCGCGTCCAGGCGGCGCGCTGCATGGACTGCGGGGTGCCGTTCTGCAACGACGGTTGCCCACTGGGCAACATCATCCCCGACTGGAATGACTTCGTGTACCGCGAGTCGATGCGGAAGGCACTGGACCGACTCCATTCGACGAACAACTTCCCCGAATTCACGGGCCGGGTGTGCCCCGCGCCCTGCGAGTCCGCCTGCGTGCTGGGGATCAACGACGATGCGGTGACGATCAAGCAGGTCGAGTGGGAGATCATTCGCAACGGTTGGGATCGAGGTTGGGTGAAACCGGTCAAGCCCGAGCGGCGAACGGGCCGCTCGGTTGCCGTGGTCGGCTCCGGACCGGCGGGCATGGCTGCGGCCCAACAGCTCAATCGCGCCGGGCACAGCGTCACGGTCTTCGAGAAGAACGCTCGAATCGGAGGGCTCCTCACCTACGGGATTCCGGATTTCAAGCTCGAGAAGGCGCTGGTCGAGCGGCGCGTGAAGCAGTTGCGGGAAGAGGGGGTCACATTTCAAACCGGCGTCCACGTCGGCGTGGATGTGTCCGCCGCCGATTTCCGCGGGAATTTCGACGCGGTGTTGCTTTGTTGTGGGTCCGAACAGCCCCGGGATCTTCCCATTGAGGGGCGCGAGCTCGGGGGAGTCCATTTTGCGATGGAATTTCTCACCCAGCAGAATCGCCGCGGGGCGGGAGAGAGCCTGGACGGCGGGGAGGATATCCTGGCCGGGGGCCGACACGTGGTCGTTCTCGGGGGCGGTGACACCGGGTCCGACTGCGTCGGGACCTCGCACCGTCAGGGGGCCCGCACGGTCGATTCCGTCGAGCTTCTGGAGCGTCCACCCGACAGTCGGTCGGAGTCGACGCCGTGGCCCATGTGGCCCGTCATGTACCGGAGTTCGAGCTCCCACGCCGAGGGCGGTACCCGAGACTTCGCCCTGCTCACCAAGCGCCTCTCCGGATCGGGCGGTCGCGTGCAACGATTGCATGCCGTTCGGGTGCGATTCGGAGCTCCGGATGCCACGGGGCGTGCGCCGATGCAGGAGATCCCGGGTACCGAGTTCGAGATTCCCGCGGACCTGGTGCTGCTTGCCATGGGATTCGTCCACCCGGTTCAGAAGGGCTTGATCGAAGACCTCGCGTTGAAGCTCGACGCACGGGGAAACGTGGCGGCAGACTCTCGGAGCTTCGCCACCAATCAACCCGGCGTGTTCGCTGCCGGCGACTGTCGCCGGGGTCAATCTCTGGTGGTGTGGGCGCTGTGGGAGGGTCGAGAAGCGGCGCGGGAAGTAGACATGCACCTGATGGGGGAATCCAGGCTGCAGTCCCGCCAAGCGCACGTGTAGCCGGCGGTGGGGACGATGAAACACCGTTCCGTCCGGGTCCCGACCGGCTCGTCGCGGATCCTTGACGGGTCGACTTCGCCGCAGGTAGCATCCGGTCTGACGGGGGGTCGCATCATTTCCAGTTCTGATCACACCGCCGACCGAAACGTCTACGACCTCGAACGCCTCGAGCGCGTCGTGGCTTCGCTCGTTGAAGGCCATCGCCTCTTGCGACGAGAGAACGCCGCGCTTCAGGTCGAGATCGACGCCAAGAACCGACACGCACATCGACTCGATGGAAAACTTCTAGAGGCGAATCAGCGCCGTCAGGACATCGGGAAGCGTATCGACGAGTTGATCGCGCAGATCGACCAGCTCGGCGCGCAGCTCGATTCCCAGGCCGAGAGCCTGGGCGAGTGAGTCGAAATCGATGACGAAGCCGTCGATTCCCGTTCTGATTCGAGGACGCGAATTCCGGATCCGCACTGACGAGGACCCGGCAATGCTCCAACGGGTTGCCGCATATCTCAATGAAACCATGGCGAAGGTGGAGGAGCGCACGGGCACGATCGATTCCCTAGATGTCGCGTTGCTCACCGCCCTGAACCTCTCGCGCGAGCTGGTGAGCATCCGCGAGGGCCGGATCGACGGGCCGACTTCGGGGCTCGATTCCGGGCGGCTCCGCTCGTTGATCGAACTTGCGGAGTCTGCGCTGGAGTCCGAGGCTCACTGAGCACGATCTCGAGCCGCCATGGCCTCGGATCTTCACAAAACAGATTCCGACTCGCGCGCCGAGAAACGCGCGTTGCGCGCTTCCTGCAGCGTTCGACGCGGTACCCTGTCGGCCGCGGAGCGGACGAGTGCCGGGGCGGCGGCCGCCGGCCACGTGCTGGCCAGCCGGGAGTGCGCGGAGTCTGACCGAGTGGCCCTCTACGCGGCGCTTCCCGATGAGATTCCCACCGAGGAGTTGTTTTCCGCGCTCGCCGCCCGGGGGAAACAGCTGCTCTTGCCGCGGGTCGAACCCGAAGGGCTCGTGTTCTGCGCGGCCGAACGGTGGGCGGATCTCCGTCCGGGAACGTTCGGGGTGCTGGAGCCTCCGGAGGGGAGTTCTCGGATCGATCCGGGTGTGGGAGACCTCGTGCTGGTACCCGGACAGGCCTTCGATCCGGAGGGTTGGCGGCTCGGCCGCGGGCGCGGTTACTACGACCGGAAATTTTCGCCCGGCGCCGAAGGGGCCCCGCTGTTGTTCGGTCTGGCCTATTTCTTCCAGGTGGTGGCAGCCGTTCCGCACGACTCGCGCGATCGCAGGATGGATGCGATCGTCACGGAGCGTGGTATCGGGCGCCCCGATCACGCGAGTTGGAGATCCCCGTGACCCAGAAGTCGATCCGGCGCGAAGTCGATCGTCAGCTCGAGGGAATGCGCGAGGGAGCTGTCGATTTTTATGGAGAAGACGAGCTGCGCCAGCGCCTGGAACAGTCGCTGGGAGAATCGCGCCCGTTGCGCGTCAAGCTCGGGATGGACCCATCGGCACCCGACCTGCACCTGGGCCACACGGTCGTTCTTCACAAGCTCAAGCGCCTGCAAGACCTCGGGCATCAGCCGATCTTTCTGATCGGCGACTTCACAGCCGCGATCGGGGACCCCTCGGGACGGAACAAGACCCGTCCATCGCTGGAGCCCGAACAGATCGAGCAGAACGCCGCAACCTACGTCGAGCAGGTGGGACGTATTCTCGATGTCGAGCGCGCCGAGGTCCGCTTCAATAGTGAGTGGATGGGGCGAATGTCTTCAACGGATTGGGTCAAGCTGTGCTCGTGCTACACCGTGGCGCGGTTGCTCGAGCGCGACGACTTTTCGAAGCGCTACGCGGCAGGCGACGCGATCTCGGTGCACGAGTTCCTCTATCCCTTCGTGCAGGCCTATGACTCGGTTGCTCTTCGTTCGGACATCGAGATCGGCGGGACCGATCAGACCTTCAATCTGCTCATGGCCCGAGAGATCCAACGCGACTACGGGCAGGCCCCCCAGGCCGTCATCACCCATCCGCTGCTGGTGGGCACGGACGGGCACGACAAGATGTCCAAGAGCCTGGGCAATACGATTGGAATCACGGACCCCCCCGAAGATCTGTACGGGCGGGTCATGAGCATCTCCGACACCCTGATGCTCGACTACTTCGATCTTCTGGCGGCGGGAGAGTGGAAGGACCTGGCGGACGAACGGGCGCGGATCGGCCGGGGCCAGGGCGACCCTCTGGCCTTCAAACACGAGCTGGCGGGCCGGCTGGTCTCTCGGTTCCAGGGGGCTTCGGCAGCGGCCGAGGCGGCGAGACACTTCCAGCGCGTGGTTCAACGCAAGGGGGTGCCGGAGGATCTGGAGGAGACCTGCGTGGAGCTGGGGTCCGAATCGGAGTTGGGTCTGCTCGAGCTTCTCGAGAAACTGGGGCTCGCGAAGTCGCGCAGCGAGGGGCGGCGTCTGGTCACCCAGAACGCGGTGTCGATCGGCAGTGAGAATGTGGGTGATCCCACCCTCCGCCTGGGTCCGGGTTCGTACCTGATCAAGGTGGGAAAGCGACGCTTTGCCCGGGTTCGGCTGGAGTGAGCCTCGACCCGGGGATCTCGGCGGAGAGCCGTTTTCGGGCCCCCAAAAGCGCTGTGGTGAGCGCACTTGACCTGCGGGGGTGCCTCTCGTAATCTCCGCTGTCCACGTATTCGTCCGCTCGGGCCGCTGAAAAACGACTCGAGCGCTGAGTGCTGGCCGGCCACCGGGTCGGCGTCTCCGGGGTTCGAAACAGACCTCGCGGGGCTTTGTCCGTTCTTTGAAAACTGAATAGCGTGCGGTCTTTTTCGAGCAAGGGAAAGCTCGATGAGACGATCGAGACAGTATTTCCCATTTGCGATGGGGTCGTGCGGTTCGCCGCTCGAAACCATCGCTTTTTCCGAACATCTGGGTGTCG
>JAZFUU010000133.1:0-7414 GCA_036447375.1 Myxococcota bacterium | reverse complement strand
GGCGCGGATTCCACTCTTCCAGGTGCCCGGCCCTCCCGTCATCCGAGCTCCCAGGGCCTTGACCAGGCTTTCGGCGATCGCATTGTTGCTGAACTTGACCATTCTTCGAACGACCTCGGAAAGGGGCAGTCCCTCGAACGCCAGCAGCAGTGCGGCAGTCGGCGGAACCGGACCGATCTCGGTGCCGTCGCCGACGTCGATTCCGTTCGCCGCGAGTTGCGCGCGGATGACCGCTCCCGCGTATCGAGCCGGGTCGCGAACACTGCGGTAGTAGATCTCTGCGGGGCTCCCGGCGGGCACCGCCCCGGTGACCAGCACCTGCTCGACACCGTTCGCGGGCTTGCGATCGACGCTCAGCGAAAGCCGAGACCGCGCGGGTCCTGTGCGGCCCCGATTGCTCAACCGCAAGAATGGGATCGGCGGGTCCAGATTCACCCGCAGGGGATCGCCCGTCTTCGCGCCGGCGCTCACTTCGACGGCGAAGGCGCCGTAATTCACCGTCAGCGCCCCCACCGGGGCGTGGTAGGCCCGCGCAGAGACGGGTCCCCAGGAAGGATGCCAGCGTTCCCCGTCAAAGCCGGAATCGTCCAGTCGCAAGCCCCATCGGATCCGGCGGACGCCCAGCCGACGCAAATCGGCGGTCATTCTCCACACGGCCTCCGAGGTGAGGGCGGGATCTCCGCCGCGGACGGTCAGCACCTCGATCGCACCGTCCACGTCGGGCGCCCGCTCGGCGAACAACTCCGTGGTGAAGCGATGGGTCGGGCCGAAAGCCGAGAGTGCCGCGATGGCGGTCAGGATCTTCAGATTCGAAGCCGGAACCAGTGCCCGGTCCGGATCTCGCGCATACACGACCCGGCCCTCTCGGCGAGTGACCACCAGGACCGCAACCCGCGCACCCCTCAGTGCCCGCGATGCCAGGATGGCATCCAATCTCTCTTCCAAGCCGAGGGGCTCGGCCGCCGTAGCTGGCCGAGCCAGGCTCATCGTGACCGTCGCGGTCAGGACCACCCAGGCAATCCGGACCACCCCGGCGATCCGGGCGAGAGCGAATCGGCGCAGCCTCCTCTCCTCTCGGCTCTGGCGACTCGCGCGGGCCAATGTGACCGTGCCGAAGCCAGCGGGCGGGAAACTCATCGAATCGCTCCGTGGGGGGATACGCGGGGGGAGCGGGTTGACTCGCTTCAGCTTATCCGGGAGGCTGCCACGCGGCAATCAGGGCGTACGCACGCCGGGGGGAGTGCGCTGCTCGAATCGATTCGAGACCCGAATCCGTACCGATGGGCGCGTAGGCAGCGGCGAGCGAAGCGGCCGTGCTGAACGCGATCTTCGTCATCCTCATCGTGGGGGCTGTCGTGACGGCGGCCTTCACTGGGCGAATGGCCGAGGTGAACGCCGCCTGGCTCGCCAGCGCCGAAAGCGCGGTGGAGCTGGCGATCGGACTGATCGGCTCGATGGCTCTGTGGCTCGGGCTGATGCGGGTGCTTCGCGACGCCGGCTTGATGGGCGCAATCGGACGGGGGCTGGCGCCGTTGATGCGGCGACTCTTCCCCGACGTCCCCGCGGATCATCCGGCCATGGCCGCGATGATCATGAACATCTCGGCCAACATGCTGGGGCTCGGCAACGCCGCGACACCCTTCGGCCTCAAGGCGATGCAGGAGCTGGACAAGCTGAACTCGCACAAGGGGGTGGCCACCGACTCGATGGCCTTGTTCCTCGCGATCAACACCTCGGGGGTCGCGGTGTTTCCCCTGGGTGTGATCGCAATCCGCGCGACCCTGGGATCCGAGAACGCCGGCGGGGTCCTGTTGCCCTCGGTGCTGGCCACGTTCTGTTCCACCATCGTCGCGGTGACCGTGGCACGAGCCCTGGCGCGCCGGCGAAGATTCGCCGTCGACCGCTACGCCGAGAGCGCCTCCACAGCCGGACCCAAGGAAACCCTCGCCGCCGGGATTGTGGGCCTCGACACCGCGGAGGAAACGGCCACGCAGCACGCCCCGGCGTCCCGTCTCCGGTCGGCCATCGCGCTCCTGGTGGGGGTCATCCTCATGGTGGCCCTGGCCAGCCAGTTCACCGGGGCCACTCCTGCCGCCGATTTTGTGCCCATCGGAAGGGAGCTCTTGAGAAGCTGGCTGCTGCCCCTGTTCATGGTCGCCATCGTTCTCTTTGGCTTCAGTCACCGCGTCAAGGTCTACGAGTCGTTCATTCAGGGGGCACGCGAGGGCTTTCAGATCGCGGTCATGATCATCCCGTTCATGGTCGCCATCCTTGTAGCGGTGGGCATGTTTCGCGCGTCGGGGGCGCTCGAGGCACTGACGGCCGTGGTGGCGCCGGCCACCTCGCTCATCGGATTCCCGGCCGAGGCGCTCCCGATGGCTCTGATCCGGCCGCTCTCGGGAAGTGGAGCGATGGCCGTCATGACCGAGGTCATGACCGTCAACGGACCGGACTCGTTCGTGGGCTATCTCGTCTCGGTCATGAACGGCAGCACCGAGACGACCTTCTACGTGATGGCCCTCTACTTCGGCAGCGTCCGCGTGCGAGCCGCGCGCCACACGCTGCTGGCCTGTCTCTGCGCGGACGCCGTGGGTGCCCTCGCGGCGCTCTTCTGGTGCCGCATCTTCTTTTAGCCGGGCCAAGCGATGTCGCAGACCGAGCCGGAGAGTGAACAGATTCGGGCCCTGCTGCGCCGAACGGTGCGCGACGCACTGGACAGCGACGTGCAGCGAATCGAACCCATCGCGGGACAGCTGGGCCTGCGGCGCTTCCTCCGGGTGTGGCTCAGCGAGGGCCGTGGCGATTCCCCGCGCAGCGTGATCGCGCGAGTCGACGTCGCGGAGGATCCCGCCGGACGCCCGCAGGGACTGGCGCCCGAACCCCCGTTGGAACCGGTTCGCCGCTTCCTGGAGGAGCGGGGCCTCCCGGTTCCGATCCGGTACGGAGGTGCCGAGGGCCTCGAGCTGCTCGAGGATCTGGGTTCCGTGTCGCTCGCGCAGGCAGCGGCTCGGTGCGACCGGGACGAGCGGAGCCAGCTCTATGCACAGGCCTGCGACCTGGTCCCTCGACTCCAGGGACTGACCGACCCGGGCGGGGCGGTCGCCGCCTTCGCCCGACCGGTCGCCGCCTTCGCGCGACGTCTGGACGCTTCGCTCTTCGAGTACAAGGCGGAACTCTTCGTCCGCTGGAGTCTTCCGGAGCGCGGCGGCCCCGCGACAGTCGGCGAGGAACAAGTCGTTCGAGACGCCTTCGCAAGGATCGCCCGGATCGCGGCGAGCGCCCCGGCACTCTTTGCCCATCGCGATCTGCAGAGCCACAATCTCTTCGTCACCAGCGCCGGGCGAATCGTGATGATCGATCTTCAGGGGGCCTTCCTCGCGCCGCCGGAATACGACCTGGTCTGTTTGCTCCGAGATTCCTACATCGAGCTCACCGATCGGGAGGTGCGCGAGCAGATCGAACGCATCCGGCCGCAGCTTCCCGACGCCCCCGAGAGCGAAGTGTTCTCCCACCGCTTCGACCTGCTGACCCTGACCCGCAAGGGCAAAGACCACGCCCGCTTCGTGTACTTCGCCCGGGAACGCGGCGATCGGCGCTTTCTGCGCTACGTCCCCGCGACCGTTCGCGCCCTGCGAAGCGCCGCGGCCCGGGCCGCCCAGCTCGAGCCCTGGCTGATGCCTCTCGCCGATCTGATCCACTCGCTTCCGGAGACCCCTTGCGCGCAATGATCGCGGCGGCTGGACACGGGTCGCGGTTGCGGCCCCTGTCGGACCTTCGTCCCAAGCCCGCCCTCCCGGTGCGGGGCATTCCGCTGGTGGCCTACCAGCTCGCACTCCTGGCTCACCACGGAGTGTCGGAGGTGGTCATCAACACCCACCACCTACCGGATCGACTGATCGAGGCGGCGCGACGCTACAACCCGCCGGGGTTGGAGCTGCACTTCTCGGTCGAGTCCCAGCTGCTGGGAACCGGCGGCGGGATCCGCAAGGTTGCGGCATTCCTGCGCGAGAGTGACCCGTGCCTGATTCTGGGCGGCGACATGATCGTGGACGCCGACCTGGGCGCGCTGATCGAGCGCCACCGACTTCAACGCGATGCCATCACGATGTTGCTTCGGGAAGACGCGCGTAGCCGGGAATTCGGCACGATCGGCCTGGACCGGGACGGACACCTGCGCCGCATCGGGTCGCGCTTTGATCTCGGATCCGAAACCCGCGCGGGTGTCTATACATGGGTCAACGTGGTGGCCGCCCGCGCCTTCGACAGCCTTCTCGATCTTCCCGAAGCAGAGGCGTTCGGTCACCTGGATGACTGGATCGCACCGCTACTCGCCGGCGGGGCCTCCGACATTCGCGGGGAATTCGATCCCTGCATCTGGGAACCCGTGGGCACGCCCGCGGAGTATCTCGCGGCGAATCTGAAGCCGATCCGGCTCGGGTACTTCGATCCCGAGGCCCGCGCCCGAAGCGAGGGGACGCGCTTCGAATCGGAACTGATCATCGGAGCCGGAGCCCACCTCGAACCCGGAGCCAGGCTGACCCGCGCTGTGGTGTGGGACGGTGAGACCGTTCCGGCGAACCTGTGCGCCAGCGACGGGGTGTTCGCCGGGGGCTCGTTTCACGCTTGCTCGGGCGAATCGGCGTGACCGAGATCGTTTTCATCGGGACCAGCGACGCCCTCGGAGCCGGCGGCCGGCGACAATCCGCAGTGCTGCTGCGCGCGCCAAACGGGGGCGTGCTGTTGGACTGCGGAATGTCTACGAATGCCGGACTCGCCGATCTCCAGATCGATCGCGCCGAAATCGATACGGTGCTGATCTCGCACTTCCACGCCGATCACTTCGGGGGACTGCCGCTGCTGTTGCTCGCATCCATGTACGAGGATCGGCGCGTAAAGCCGCTTCGGATCGCGGGCCCGCCGGGGGTCGAAGAACGGGTGCAGACCCTGGCCCAGGCCATGGGCCATCCCCTCGGCGATCGCGACGGTCGCCCGCCCAGGGAATGGACCTTTCCGATACACTACGAAGAGTATCTTCCGGGCACGGAGATCGAAGTCGGCCCGGCCCGGATCCGCAGCTTCGACGTGCATCACCAGCCCGACTCGAAACCTCACGGTCTGGCGTTGACCCTGGGCTCTCAGCGAATCGCCTACACCGGCGATACGGGCTGGTTCGAAGGTTTGACCGGCGCGGTGGCGGGCTCGGATCTGCTGATCTGCGAGTGCACCTTCGCCACAGACACCTTCGAGTATCACTTGAACTATGAGGAGTTACTCACCCGGCGGGAACAATTCGACTGCGGTCGCATGATCCTCACCCATCTCGGTGCCCAGATGACGGCGCGCCGTGGAAAATGCGAGATCGAAACCGCCGACGACGGACTCCGGATCTCCGTCTGACGCAGCGCTCCTGGCTCATCGGGGCGAACGCTCGCCACTGGGGACGATCTCGCCGAGGATGGCGGCGCGGGCCGCGCCGGTGCAACGCGGCAGGTGGTTGGGGATCCCCAGCAAGGCGTTGCGGCCCATCAACGCAAAGGCCATCGCCTCGGCGGCGGCGGCGGGAACCCCCATCGCGTCGAAGGGCTCAACGACAGCGCCGGGGAATTCCGCCGCCAGGGCCCGCATCATCGCCGGATTCTTCGCCCCCCCTCCTCCCACCAGCAGTCGATTCAACTGCGACCCCACCAACAAGTCCGTGCAGGCCCCACGCACCGCCCGCGCCGTGAAGGTCACCAGGGTCGCCACCAGGTCGTCGCCGGATCGCCCGGCCTCGCTCCAGCCAGCGGCCAGCGCTTCGGCCTGGTCCGACCCGTAGCGCTCGCGCCCAGTCGATTTGGGCGGTGGCCGGCGCAGGAAGTCGTCGTCGAGTAGCCGATCCAGGAGCTCCGGATCCACACGACCGCGATCGGCGCGCGCACCATCGCGATCCATGCGTTCGCCGCCCCCGGTCAGAACGTGGACAACCCCGTCGATGAGCGCGTTCGCCGGACCCACATCGAAGGCCACCACGTCGTCCGGGTTCAATCCGCGGGGAAGCCAGGTGAGGTTGGCAATCCCGCCGAGATTCAGGACCGCGCGATCTTCGTCGGGATCGGCGAAGGCAGCAAAGTGGAAGTACGGCGCCAGCGGCGCACCCTCGCCACCGGCGGCGAGATCGCGAGCGCGGAAATCCGCGACCGTCGTGCGCCCGGTCCGTTCGGCGATCACCGAGGGATCGCCGATCTGCAGACTCGCCCGAGCTTCCGGGTGATGCGCCACCGTCTGGCCGTGGGAGGCGATGGCGTCGACGGCCTCGAGCTCCAGTTTCGCGTCGGCGGCTACCGCCGCCGCCGAGGCGGCGAAGCGCTCGCCGAGGGCGACATCGAGGCTCGCCAGTTCGAGGAGTGCCTCGCTCCCGGGCACCCGCCCGGCGGCCAGCCGGTGGATCCGGTCCTGAACGCCGCTGGGAATCGGATCCTCACGAAACGCCAGCAGACGAAACGGCCGCGGCGCACTCCCCTCCGGCCACTCCACCAGCGCCGCGTCCACCGCATCCGCCGAGGTTCCCGACATCAATCCGATGACGCGCACGCCCGGGAGCGTAGACGATCTCGAGCCTCGGCGATCGATTCATCGGGCGCCGACGAAACCCAACTGGATCCAAATCCAGTTCTAATTCACGCGGCGTCTCCGCAGTCGGCGCAGCCACATCAGCGGCGGCAGTAGGCAGGCCAGCTCGTAGCCCAGGCCGCAGGCCCGCACGATCTTGATGGCGTCGCAGGCCTCGAACGGCGTGTCGTCGAGCAGCTCGCCCGTGACGCAGGCTTCAGTGTCGCCGAAGGCGATGCCCGTCTCCTGGGTCCGGTAGTGCGAGACTAGGTCATCGAGGTTGTCGCCGTTCACGTCCTCCACGTGGCTGCCCTGCTCGTGCTCCGGAGCGGCACCGTCGGGGCCGAACGCCAACGTCGTCACGTCCACGCGGAGCACGTCGAAGGTGTCGGAGCCGAGGATCGCCACCGGGATGACGCCGCGGCTCATCGGGTTGATGGCGTTGCGATCGCTTCCAGGCCGGATGTCTATCTTCCCCTCGATCTCGACTTCTCTGAGGTTCAAGAGCACGGTCACGTCGCGGTCATCGAAATTGGCGATGACCAGGTCGGGGGCGCCGTCGCCATCGAAATCGGCCACTGCCGCGGCCGCGGGGAGCCGGCCCACGGCAAAGGTGTCCGCGGCCTGGAAGCTACCGTCGCCCCGGCCCAGCAGCACGCTCACGTCGTCGGTGACGAGGTTGGCGGTGACCAGGTCGGGCACGCCGTCGCCGTCGAGGTCGGCTACTGCCACTGAAGAGGGGAAGTCGCCCACCGCAAAGGCGGCGCCGGCCCGAAAGCTGCCGTCGCCGTTGCCGAGCAGCACGCTCACGTCGTCGCTGCCGCGA
>JAZFUU010000132.1:0-16528 GCA_036447375.1 Myxococcota bacterium | reverse complement strand
GGGTCGAGGCCACACTCCTGTTCTCCGAGCTGATCGGCTTCGGCGGCGCCAACAACAACATCGACGCCTTCTCGATCCTTCCGAATGGGAACTGGCTGCTGTCGACCGATCTCAACGCGACCCTGGGGGGCCTGACCTTCCAGAATGGCGACATCGTGGAGTACGATCCGGACGCAGACGTGGCGACGCTCCACAAGGGTCTCGACGAGGCGACGATCTTCACGGGCACACCCAACTCGAACCCGGACATCGATGCGCTTCATGCACGGGCCGACGGAACGGTGATCTTCTCGATCCGCAGTGACGGGATCGGGCGGGTGGGGAACGGTCCGACCTACGGCTTCGCGGATGCCCCCCGCACGGATCTCTTCGAGATCGATCCGGCGACCCTGGACGCGAGTCGGGTGTTGGAAGGGAGCGGGCTCTTCGACGGCATGGCGCGAAACCTGGACGCGGTCGCTCTCTCGGTATCGGCCGGTGGCGAGGGCGGTAGCGGGCACGAGACGCCGGTTCCCCAGTGCGGCCTCGGTGTCGAGCTGGTGCTCGTGATTCCGCTTCTGGTGGGTCTGCGTAGGCGGATGCGGAAGCCCGTCGGCTAGACGTGTAAGCGACCGTCTTTATTCAGGTGGCTTCACTTCTCGTAGCTGTAGAAGCCTCGCCCCGTCTTCCGCCCCAGATAACCGGCCTCGACCCGCTTCTTGATCTCGAGGCATGGGGCGTACCGCGGCTCGCCGTACTCGCGGTACAAGGAGTCGAGAATCGCGTACACCACATCGAGGCCGACGAGATCCGCGAGGGCCAGGGGTCCCAGGGGGTGATTGCAGCCGAGCTTCATGCACTCGTCGATTCCCTCGGCCTCGGTGACCCCTTCCTGCAACGCGAATGCGGCTTCGTTGATCATCGGAAACAGAACCCGATTCACCACGAACCCCGGCGAATCCTTCACGTCGATGGGCGCCTTTCCCATCTTCTCCGCCATGCCGCGGACCGCGGCAACCGTGGAGTCGTTGGTACGCATGCCCCGAACGATTTCCACCAGCTTCATCGCCGGCACGGGATTGAAGAAATGCATCCCCACGAAGTGACCGGGACGACTCACGTACGACGCCAGCTTCGTGACCGACAGACTCGAGGTGTTGGTGGCGATGATCGCGTCTTCATTCAGGATTCCGTCGAGCTTCTCCAAAATTTCCCGCTTGAGGTCCAGATCCTCGGGCGCGCATTCGATCACCCGCTCGCAACCCTTGAGCTCCTCCAGGGGCACCACCCCCCGGATCCGCCCCAGGGCCTTCGTCGCGTCGGCTGCGTCGATCTTGCCCTTCGACGCGAGCCGCTCGAGGCTCTTCTGAATCCGGGCCAGGCCGCGATCGACCGAGGCCTGGCGTCGGTTCTGGAAGACGACGTCGTAGCCCGATTGGGCCGCCACCTGCGCGACACCGCTGCCCATGATCCCCGTGCCGATGATTCCGATCGTATGGGTGGCCATGGCTACGCCAGCTCCACGGCCAGGGCCACGGCCTCACCGCCGCCAATGCAGAGGGTCGCGATGCCTTTGCGTTGACCGCGGTCGCGAAGCGCGTAGAGCAGGGTCACCAGCACCCGCGCCCCCGAACAGCCGATGGGATGACCGAGGGCAACCGCCCCGCCGTTCACGTTGATGCGGTCCAGGTCGATACTGTGCTCCTGGGCCGCCGCCATGGTCACTCCGGAGAAGGCCTCGTTGATCTCGTAGAGATCCCAGTCTGCCGGCCCACTTTCCGTCTTGGCGTAGAGCTTGGCCAGCGCTTGCACCGGCGCGATCGTGAACCACTTGGGCTCCACCGCCGCGCTCGCATCACCGACGATTCGGGCGAGAACGTTGTAGCCGTTGGCTTTCGCTGTCGCCGCCGTGCAGATCAGCAGTGCCGCGGCCCCATCGTTGAGGGTTGAGGCGTTGGCCGCCGTCACCGTCCCCTCGCGGGCGAAGGCGGGTCGCAACTGGGACATCTTCTCGATGTTGCCGCGCTTGGGCTCTTCGTCCTCGTCGACCAGCAGGGGCTCTCCCCGACGCTGCGGCACCGAGACGGGCACGATTTCTTCCTTGAAGCGGCCCGCCTTCTGGGCCGCCAGGGCCCGCGTGTAGCTCTGGGCCGCGAACGCGTCCTGCTTTTCGCGGGTGAACCCGTACTTCTCGGCGACCAGGTCGCCGCAGTTGCCCATGTGCATATCGTCGTAGGGATCCCAGAGACCGTCGTGGATCATGCTGTCGACGATCGAGCCGTTGCCCATCCGGTAGCCACCTCGGGCTTTGGGGAGCACGTAGGGCGCGTTGGTCATCGACTCCATACCGCCGGCCACCACCACGTCGGCATCGTCGACCAGGATCTCGCGTCGAGCGAACATCACCGCCTGGAGTCCCGAGCCACAGACCTTGTTGATCGTGACCGCACTGGCCGATACCGGCAGCTCGGCCTTGATCACGCATTGGCGGGCCGGCGCCTGGCCCATGCCCGCCGAAAGCACGTTGCCCATGTACACGGCGTCCACCTGTTCCGGCTTGGCGCCGGCGCGCTTGACGGCCTCGCGTACGACCACGGCACCGAGATCCGGGGCGGAAAGGGAAGAGAGCGCACCTTGAAACGACCCGATCGGGGTTCTCGCGGCGCTGGCGATCACAATATCCTTCTGGCTCATGCCGTCTCCTGCTCCAGGGGGAGCGATGAGGGGTTTCCGGGCCCGCGTCCGCGGGGCCACCCAAATTACCCGATTGGCGCGTCCAGCGTCAATCGATCTGGCTGACGGGCGGTCAAGAATAGCCCAGTGATTTCAGCCGCTTGGGATGACGCGCCCATTTTGGTTCGAGCTTGACCCAGAGCTCGAGGTGCACCTTCGACGCCACCAGCTTCTCGATCTCCCGACGCGCCCGAATGCCGATGCGTTTGATCATGGCCCCGCCCGCCCCGACCACGATGGGCTTCTGCGAGTCGCGTTCGAGCAGCAGGTTCGCGCGAATGAGAATCAGGTCGGGCCGATCCTCCCGAAACTCGGTGACGTCGACGGCCAGGGCATAGGGAAGCTCCTGGCCGAGTTCTTCGAAGGCGGCCTCGCGCACCAATTCCGCGGCGAGGAAACGGAGCGGCCGATCCGTGAGCTCGTCATCGGGATAGAGGGCCGGCCCGATGGGCATCCGACCCACGATCTCGGCGAGGAGTTCGGAAACGCCCTCGCCCGTGGCGGCCGAGATACGCCAGGCATCTGCCGCGACGGCGGCCTCCGGGGGCCAGGGGGCTCGCCGCGCCCGCGCGCGATCCAGTTTCGTGCCCACCACGAGAAATGGAGTTTCGTGCTTGCGGAGCCGGTTGCACAGCTCGGCATGCTCGGACGCCCAGCCCCGGTTCAGGTCGACCAGGATGAGCGCCAGATCGCAGTCCGCAGCGGCGGCATTCACCACATCGTTCAGGGCGCGGTTGAGTGGGCGGGTCGAAACGTGCCGCCCGGGTGTGTCGTGCATCAAAATCTGAGCTCGCGGAAGCGTCAGGATGCCGAGGATGTTGCTGCGCGTCGTCTGGGGTTTTCTACTGACGATCGCGAGCTTCTCGCCCAGAAGCCGATTGAGAAGCGTGGATTTGCCCGCGTTCGGAGGACCCAGAAGGGCCAGCACCCCGGTGCGGTGGGGATCGGATTCAGTCATCGAGCCCCGCCGCATGCGTCAGTGCCGCCTCGGCCGCCCCCCGCTCCGCGCCCTGTTTGGACCGGCCGACTCCGCGGCCCCACACGTTTCCGTCGAGCCGCACCTCGACGCTGAAGCGCTCGTCGTCGTTTTGAACCGCGGAATCGCCCACCATCTGATACACGGGAGTGGACTTGAAGCGCGCGTGGGACAACTCGTTGAGCTGCGTCTTGGCGTCCCGTCGAGGCGGCACTTCCAGCGACGCGCCGAATACGCGATCCAGGAACTTCGCCGCGGGTTCGAGGCCCCCATCCAGAAAAATCGCCCCGAGCACGGCTTCGAAACAGTTGGCGAGGATCGAATCCTTGTTCTCGCCCGCCCCGCGCCGTTCGGTGGCCCCGAGAAGGACGAAACTGCCCAGCTGCAGCTCCCGGGCACGTTCCGCCAGCGTTCGCCGGTTGACGAGGGCGGCTCGAGCGCGGGTGAGTTGACCCTCTCTCCAGTCGGGGTGCGCGGCGCAGAGATCTCGAGCGATCACGAGGCCCAGAACCGCGTCCCCGAGAAATTCGAGCCGTTCGTTGTCTCGCCCCTGGCCCGTTTCGTGGGCATAGGAGGCGTGGGTCAGCGCGGTCTCCAAGAGCTCCTCATTTCGAAAGGCGTAGCCCAGAAGTTGGGAGATGCCGTCCGGAACGCTCACGAAATCGACTCCGCGATCCATCCGCCTCCCAGCACCTCGTCCCCCGAGTAGAAGACGGCCGCCTGACCCGGAGCCACGGCCGATACCGGCCCGTCGAATCGAACGCGAGCGCCGTTCCCTGCCAGCGGCTCGATCTCGGCGTCGACGCCCTCATGCCGGTAACGAATCCGAACCGTCGCCGACAGCGGGGCCCGCGGAGCCTCGCCAGCGATCCACGCGACCCGCTCGAGCACTGCGCCCGACACCCGCAACTCGTCCACCCCGCCCACGCGGACCCGATTCCGCGCCGCGTCGAGAGCCGTGACATACGTTCGTTCCCTCCCGCCCAGCCCGAGTCCCCGGCGCTGTCCCACCGTGAAGCGATGGATCCCAGGATGGCTTCCGACGACCGCGCCGTCGCGGTCGACGATCTCCCCTTCGCCGGGACTTGCCCCCGGGCGGATGCGCTCGACCGCCGCCGCGTAGTCGCCATCGGGAACGAAACAGATCTCCTGACTCTCGGGCTTCTCTGCGGTGGCGAGCCCCAGGCGCCGCGCGATGCTGCGAACTTCGCTCTTCTTGAGCTCGCCCAGCGGGAACTGCACGGCGGCCAGCTGGGCCTGGGTGAGCTCGAACAAGAAGTAGCTCTGGTCCTTGGCCGCATCCGCCGCTCGGAGGAGGCGCCGCAGCCCCGTCGCGGGATCCACGTCGACCCGAGCGTAGTGACCCGACGCGACCTGCGCGGCGCCGAACACCTGGGCGCGCTCCAGCAGGTACTCGAACTTGAAACGCGAGTTGCAGGTGACGCACGGGATGGGCGTCCGACCGGCCAGGTACGCGTCGGCAAACGCCTCCATCACCTCCTTGCGAAAGCGGTCGCTGTAGTTCGCGACGAAGAAGTGGATGCCGAGGCGCTCAGCCACGCGCCTCGCGTCATCGGCGTCGGCCAGCGAGCAACAGCGCGATGCGCTGCCCGCCAGGTGCAGCGTGACCCCCACGGTGTCGTATCCGCGTTCGACCATCAGAGCCGCGGCAACGGAGGAGTCTACCCCGCCCGACATGGCGACCACGATGCGTTCGCTTCCGGAGGAACTCATGCGCTCGAAGCGCGTCTCGCGCGCTCGACGAGATCGGGCAGCAAAACCAACACGCGATCGATCTGGGCGGCGTCGACACCGTGTCCCACGCTGAGGCGCAGCGATCCCCGCGCCTGTTCGGGGGTCCGGCCCATGGCCGACAGCACGTGGGAGGGTTCGATCGAGCCCGAAGCACACGCCGCCCCCGCCGAGACCGCGACGCCTTCGAGGTCCAGGGCCTGCAACAAGACTTCGCCGGCGGCGTCCTCGAACTCGACGTTCAGGGAACCGGGCAGAACCCGCGTCGCGGAACCATTGCGTCGCACGCCGGGAATCTTCTCGCAAATCCCCTGCCAGAGGCGATCGCGCAAGCCCCCATAGCTCGCGATTCGCTCGGGGAGCTCGCGTTCTGCCAGCTCACAGGCGATTCCCAGTCCCACGATCCCGGCCACGTTCTCGGTGCCACCGCGCCGGCGTCCTTCCTGGGGCCCGCCGTGAAGCAAGGGCTCGAAACGCAGGTCGCCGCGCACCACCAGACAACCCACTCCCTTCGGCCCGTTGAATTTGTGGGCGGACAGCGAGAGCAGGTCGACCGGCACGTGACGAAGATCGACCGGCAGCTTGCCCACGGCCTGGGTTGCGTCGCTGTGGACGAGCACGCCCCGCTCCTTGGCGCCGCGGGCAATGGCTTCCACGGGCTGGATCACGCCCGTCTCATTGTTGGCCCAGATGACCGAGACCAGCACCGTGCCGGGTTCAATCGCGGCGAGCACGCCCTCGGCGTCGACGCATCCGTCCGCATCGACTCCGACCCGCGTGACCCGCCAGCCCTCCCTTTCGAGCAGCGCGAGGGGCTCTTCCACCGAGGGATGCTCGATGGCGGTCGTCACCACGTGGCGGCCCGAACCGACCGGTCCGCGCAGCAGACCCAAGAGCGTTGTGTTGTTGGCTTCGGTGGCACCTCCGGTCAGCAGGATTTCTCCCGCGGCTACGCCCAGGAGCGACGCGATCCGATCCCGGGCCGAGTCGATCGCCGCCCGCGCCCGTCCGCCCTCGGCGTGGGGGCTGGAGGGATTGCCGAAACAGTCGCGAAGCACACCGGCCATCGCCTCGACGACTTCGTCTCGGACGGGGGTGGTCGCGTTGTGGTCCAGGTAGATCCGCACGCCACAGCGAGGGTAGCAATCAATCCACAAAGCGAGCGGCACAGCCCGTTTCCGGGAACCGCGCGTCGGCCGGCTGCCGATCCGAAGCTCGACAGTGCAGCTCGTCGATCGCGGGAGCCCGGACTTCGACCCGGCCCCTGAGACCCGCCAGGATCCGCGGGCCGAGTCCCGGAACCCGGTCCAGGTCGCGCAGGTCACGGAACGGGCGGCGAGCGCGTTCGCGCACGATCGCGGCGGCCCGCTTCGCCCCGATGCCGGGCAGAATTTCCAGGGTCTGCGCGTCGGCGCGATTGGGATCGATGGGCAAATCGAAGAGGCGCCGCGCCGGTCCGCGAAGCTCAGCGGCGCCCCCGTCGCATGCGACCGCTGTGGTGTGCCCATCGCGCGCCGCTCGTTCGTGCGGATGGGCGCAGCCGGGATCGGGGCGCGCAGGGATTCCGGGCAGCGCCAGGGCAAGCAGCAGCGCTGACACGGCGAGGCCCGCCGACGCGGTCGGCGCCGTGCCGGCCCCCCGCGGGTCAAGCCTCGGAACGGGGATCCCCCGCGCCCGCCTCCACGAACGCCGCGTGGAGGGTGCGCACCGCGCGGTCCGTGTGCTGCTCGTCGATCACCACCGACACTTTGATCTCGCTGGTAGAGATCAATTGGATGTTGATGCCCTGATCGGCGAGCACCCGGAACATTCGACTCGCCACACCGGCATGATCCTTCATGCCGAGTCCCACGATCGACACCTTGGCGATTCCCTCGTCTCCGTCCACCGCCAAGGCGCCCAGCTTCTGACTGGCCCCCTTCGCCAGTTCGACGGCCCGGGCGTAGTCGTGGCGCGGAACCGTGAAGGTCAGGTCGGTGGTCCCGTCCTGGGAGAGGTTCTGGATGATCATGTCGACGACGATGCCAGCCTCGGAGATCGGCGAGAAAACCTCGGCCGCGACGCCGGGAACGTCCTTGAGTCCCCGCACCCGGATCTTCGCCTCGTCGCGGTTGTAGGTCACCCCGGAAACGACCAAGCGCTCCATTACCTCCTCCTCGCGCACCACTCGCGTCCCCTCGTCTGCCTTGAATGCTGACCGAACGTGCAGGGGCACGCCGTAGCGCATTGCGAAGCGCACTGCACGAATCTGCAACACCTTGGCCCCCAGGCTCGCCATTTCGATCATCTCGTCGTAGGAAATGCGGCCGAGCTTTCGCGCCCCGGGAACGAGCTTCGGGTCCGACGTAAACACGCCATCCACGTCGGTATAGATCTCACAGAGATCGGCGCCCAGCGCCGCAGCAATGGCCACGGCGGACGTATCCGAGCCGCCGCGTCCGAGGGTGGTGATGCTCCCCGTATCGTCGATTCCCTGGAATCCGGCGATCACCGGAACGCCCCCGCCCTGGATCACCTCCCGGATCGGTGCCGGGTCGATGCTCGCGATCCGCGCGCGCGTGTGAGCGGCGTCGGTGCGCAGACCGATCTGGGAACCCAGAAGAGAGCGTGCCGGGATTCCCAGATGGTGGATCGCCATGGCCAGCAGAGCGATCGTTTTCTGCTCGCCGGTCGAGACCAGGACGTCGTACTCGCGCGGGTCGGGCTGTTCGCCACCGATCTCCCGGGCGGAAGCCACGAGCCGATCGGTTTCGCCCCCCATGGCCGACACCACCACAGCGACCTGATCGCCGGCCTTCAGGGTCTCGACCACCCGGCGCGCAACGTTCCGGATGCAGTCGAAATCGGCGACGCTGGTGCCGCCGAATTTTTGCACGATCAGGCTCACGATGTTCACCTTTCAGCGAGCGTGGATGGATAGCAAAGAGCTCAGGCGGGGCCTGTCTCGGCGCCCGGAGCCGATGTCCGCCAGCGTTCCAGAACCTCCCGGGCTCGCGGTCCATGAGCCTTCGCTTCGAGTCGCCGGCCATCGGGGACATCCGCAGAATCGAACCGGGTGATGCAGACCTCCAGGCGATCGGACGGAAGCACTTCGGGAAAGCGATCGGCCCACTCCACCGCCACCAGGACCCCCGGCTCCAACAGATCCAGAAAGCCCGCGCCCTCGAGTTCGCCGGCACTCTGGATCCGATACAAATCCACGTGCGCCAGCCGCCCCCCGTTGGGGCCCCGATACTCGCATGCGATCACGAAGGTGGGGCTGGCCACGACCTCGGGGTCGATACCGATTCCCTCCGCCAGCCCCTTGGCAAAGACGGTCTTGCCGGCGCCCAGGGGGCCGATCAACCCCACCAGCAGCCCCTCCCGGCCGACGCTCGCAGCCAGAGCGCGGGCCGTGGCCCGGGTCGCTTCAGGGTTCCGGGAAGTCCACTGCAAGACGCGCCCTCGCTTCGAGGGATCCCGATGCGGCTTCTGCCTCAGCGCGCAGGGCTCCCATCGTCGCGGGCAACTCCCGCGCGAGATCCGCGGCCAACTGTCCCGAGTCGCCCGTCCTCGCCGCGATCCGGTCGGCGGCCAATCCGTGCACGAAGGCGGCCAGCGCTGCCGCCTCGAACTCCTCGAGCCCCTGGGCCAGAAGCGCCGTCACCATGCCCAGCAGCACATCTCCGGTGCCGCCGCTCGCGAGGGAGGGACCGCCGGTGGGGTTCACCACGACCCAGCCCTCCGGCGAGGCGGTCACCGTGCCGGCACCCTTGAGCAGGACCACGGCGCCGGACGCTTCCGCCAGCCGGCGAGCGGCGCCGACGCGATCCCGATTCAGCGTCGCGGCGTCGGTGCCCAGGAGACGAGCCGCCTCTCCGGGGTGAGGCGTCAGAATCGTGGGTGCCGGACGCGATCGCAGCAGGGCGGGCTCGCCGGCGAAGGCGGTGAGCCCGTCGGCATCGATCACCAGCGTCTTCTCCAGGCGTTTCGCGACCGAAGCGACCAGACCCGCGGTTTCCGGGGCTGTGCCGAGGCCCGGTCCCAGACCGACTGCGTCACGGTTGGCGGCGAGAGCCAGGATCGACTCTTCCGCGCTCGCCGCCAGGGCACGCTGGGGCGTGTCGGGAACCGGGGCCGTCATGGCTTCGGTGCACTTGATTTCGAGAATCTCGTTGACTCCCGCCGGGCAGGCGATCGTCACGAGCCCCGCGCCCATGCGCCCGGCGCCTTCCGCGGCGAGGGCAGCCGCACCGGTCTTGCCCTCGGAACCGGCGACGATCAATGCGTGACCGAAGCTGCCTTTGTGTCCCGTCGCGGGCCGGTCGGGCAGACGCGCGCCGGCCGCGGCGCGGGTCCACAACTCCGCATCCCGGGTGAACCCCGGTGCTTCCAGAGCGATTCCGATCTGAGCCACCACCACCCGACCGGCGAGGAGGCGACCGGGCTCCAGAGTCAGTCCGAACTTCGGATGGCCAAAGGTCACCGTGGTGTCGGCGCGCACCGCCACCCCCCGCACCTGGCCCGTGTCCGCTGAGAGTCCCGAGGGCAGATCTACCGAGACGACCCGCAGCCCCCCGCCGCGCGCCTCGCGCGCGGCGTTGATCCGGCGGATATTCGACGCCGCGCCGGCCTCCACGTCTCGGGAGAGACCCGTTCCGAAGATGGCGTCGACCACGACGCCCGCTGCGGGAGCGCGCCAGCGTCCGACCTCGAGAGTCACTCCCGCGGCCACCGCGAGTGCGAGGTGTCGACCCGCATCACCGCGCACCTCCCGTTGCTCTCCCAGGAGCACCGCGCGGACCGGAATCCCGAGCCCGTGAATGTGGCGAGCGACGACGAAACCGTCGCCGCCGTTGTTTCCGGTGCCGCACACGACGACGACGCTGCCTTCGGGCTCGAGCAGCGCCAGCACTTCATCGGCCACGGCTCGGCCGGCGTTCTCCATGAGAAGATCCCCGGACACCCCGAGGGTCTCGATCGTGTGGCGATCCAGGGAACGCATGGCGTCAGCGCCGACCAGGGTCCACACGTGACCACTCATGAATTCGATTCCAGCACGACATGACCCAGGCACCAGCGGCGGTCGTGGGTCAGGCTGATCGACATCCGATCCACCCCGAGACTCCGCGCCGCCTCGGCCGCGGCTCCGTGCAGACACAGCGTCGGCGCACCTCGCCCTTCGCGCACGATCTCCAGGTCGCGCCACGGCAGTCCGGGCTTCCCCAGGGCTTGACGTGCAGCCCGCTTCGCCGCGAAGCGGACGGCCAGACTTTCCGCACCGCGCGAGCGGGCCGCCGCGTAGGCGCACTCGCGCGCCGTGAACAGACGCCGTCGCAGTCGATCCCCGAATCGATCCAGAGACGCCTCGAAGCGCGACACATCGACGGCTTCGATCCCCAGCCCGACGATCACCCCACCAGCTCCCGCAGATCGCGCAGGGCCCGGTCCAGGCCCACCAACACAGCGCGGGTCAGCGCCGCCCGGCCAACCGCGATGCGCTCGACCGCGGGCGCGGCTTGAATGACTTCTCGGATCGTGGAGTAGCCGAGTCCACCGCCCAGACCCGCGACGAGCCGAAGCTTGGCGGCCATGCGCACGGCATCGCCGAGGCGCTCGAACTCGCGCTTGCGCTCGGGCGTGGGCAGGTCGATCATCGCCGCCGTAAAGAACTCGACGCCTTTGAATCCTTCACCGTGGGCCCGCTTCACGGCCTCAATGTTCGGTGCCACCAGTACCGAGGTCGGGATCCCGGCTTCGCCCAAGCTCCTGACGATCGGCGCCACAGACACGTCGCGCCCCTGGAGATCCAGAGGCCGAGTTACGGAGCGACCGTCCCGCCCCTCTCCCGCCAGCAATACGGAGTCCGGCCGAGCCAGCAGGGCGATCCGAAGCGAACCCTGGCTCGGTGGCATTCGCAGCTCGAAGCAACGCGCCGCGCGGCGAGCCTCACACACATCTTCCTCGCGCACGGGCTTGAGATCCTCATTCACGCCGAGCCGGATGGCGTCCACGCCGGCCAACTCCGCCAGGGTGGCCGCCGCCGCCAGGTCGACGTCGTTGGACAGAGTGGCGTCGCGCAGACCCGGTAGTGCGTCCAGCGCGATCGTCAGTGACCGCATTCGGTTACCCCCCCGAGAGTGCCCGCTTCAGTTCCTCGGCAATGTCGTTCGCGAATCGGTTCACGCGTTCCTCGTCGTCGCCCTCGACCATCACGCGTGCCTTGGGCTCGGTTCCGCTGTAGCGGATGAACACTCGACCGCGTCCATCCAGCTCGGCCTGGACCCGCTCGACCAGCTTTGTCACGCTGGATAGGCTCTCGATCGGCTTCTTTTCCGCCACCGGCACGTTCACCAGGACCTGCGGGAACCGCTCGAAGTGACTCGCCAACTCGGACAGACCGGCCCCCGACCGGATCGCGGCGGCCAGCGCCTGCAGCGCGGTCATGAGCCCGTCCCCGGTGGTATTGTGCTCGAGGAAAATGATGTGACCCGAGGGCTCACCGCCCAGGTTGTA
Source organism: Myxococcota bacterium (assembly GCA_036447375.1). Taxonomy (GTDB): domain Bacteria; phylum Myxococcota_A; class UBA9160; order UBA9160; family SMWR01; genus JACZXC01. The sequence continues at coordinate 4,593 of JAZFUU010000132.1, read as the reverse complement.
TCCACCCGATCGCATGGCCTCCACCACGTAACGATCGCCGACCTGGGTGCGGATCAACCTCACTCCGATTCGCTCGAGGGCCCGCTCCAGCCCCAGGTTGCTCATGGAAGTTCCGACGACGGCACCACCGCGAAGGCCTTCGCGCTCGGCCAGATCGCGCGCCAGCAACGCGATCAGCGCGTCGCCATCGATGATGTCTCCCTTGGAGCCGACCAGAACCACGCGATCCCCGTCGCCGTCCAGGGCGATTCCCAGATCCGCGCGCACCTCGAGCACCTTGGCTGCGGTCCGCTCCGGGAAGAGCGAGCCACAGGCGTCGTTGATGTTTCGACCGTTGGGATCCACTCCGAGCGCGAACACCTCGGCGCCGAGTTCTTCCAAGACCGTCGGTCCCACTTTGTAGGCCGCGCCGTTCGCACAGTCGAGAACGATCCGGAGTCCCTCCAGCGACAGGTCCATCGGAAAGGTTTTCTTGAGAAAAACCACGTAGCGGCCCTGGGCGTCGTCGATGCGCTTCGCCTGTCCGATGTGTTCCGATTCCGCACACCGGTGCGTGAGCTCGCCAGACTCGATCAGAGTTTCGATGCGACCCTCGACATCATCGGGCAGCTTGAAGCCGTCGCTACTGAAAAACTTGATGCCGTTGTCGTAGTAGGGGTTGTGGCTGGCCGAAATCATCGCGCCTGCGTGACAGCGCATGTCGGTGGTCAGGAAGGCCATACCCGGCGTCGGCATCGGTCCCACCTGGATCACGTCGACGCCCATCGAGGTAATGCCCGCCACCAGCGCATTCTCGAACAGATAGCCGGATAGCCGCGTGTCCTTGCCGATGATGATCCGGCGGCGCCCCGTGCCCACTCCGCGAAACACATGGGCGAGGGCCTGACCCAGGCAGAGGGCCGTCTCGGCGGTCATCGGGTGTCGATTGGCTCTGCCGCGAACTCCGTCGGTCCCAAACAGGCGTCTCTTCTCACTCATCCGCCCTGCGCTCCGGGGGTTTCGCCCTCGTCCCCGATGGCGGGCACGGCTTCGACGGCGATCCGCAATCGGACCGGGGCCTGGTCTTCCATCCATACGTTGTGTCCGGCCAGCGAAAGCTTGACCTCGCGTTCTGCGGATTCCGCGAGGCCTGTGACGTCCACGGTTTCGGTCTCCACCTCCGAGAGGCGCAGGACGGCACTCCGGGCACCGACCAGCCAGACCCGGGGCGGGTCCACCACCACCTCGGTCACGACATACCCCTCGGCCGGCTCCCCCTCGAGATCCGCTCGAATCCGCACCGACTTGCGCCCTCGCCGCTCGAAACGTACCTCGACCAGAGAGGGCGACCGACTCACAATCCGCGATCCTCGCGGCACGTCGAGGCGCGAAACGTCCACCTCGTAGACCGCCGGCCCGGGCTGGCCGCCGGAAACCTCAACGACGTACTCCATCTCCGAAACGTTGATGTTGCGAATCGCAGCCCGGCTGCCCAACACGCGAATATTCACGAGATTGGCGCTCTGGTCGGTGATCACGATCTTGTCCGAGATGCCGTGGAACACCACCGGGATGTCATAGCCGCGTTCGATGTCGGCGGCCCCGTGGGCCATGCTCCAGAGCACGAGGGCCATGCTGGCCGCCAGGAGCAGGAGTCGGAAGCTGGGCGTCCGCCGGGCCACAGGCTACTTCAGCCCGCCGACCGCGCTGCGGTGGTCCTCGGCGCGGACCCCTCGGACCCGCCCTTGACTCCGCGGGCCGGCATTGCGTCTCTCGCGCTTGCGGTGGAGCGGGTCTCGCCGGGACCCGGAAGCTCGCGCCACTCGCCTGAAAGTATTTCGCGAAGCACGACCCGCAATCGCGGCGGGTCGAGACCGTGCATGATCTCGCCTCCCAGCATGACCGAAATCGCGGAGGTCTCTTCCGACACGATCACCACCAAAGCATCGGTCTCCTCGGTAATGCCAACGCCCGCTCGGTGTCGGGTCCCGAGGCCCTCGGGCAAATTCAATCGCGCGGTCAAGGGCAGAACGCAGCCCGCATAGGCGATCCGCCCACGCTGGATCAGCACGGCCCCATCGTGAAGGGGTGAGTAGGGATTGAAGAGCGCCGTCAACAACTCCTTGGAGACGGCCGCGTCCACCGGCGTTCCGGCCTCGATCTGATCGTCGAGGTTCGTCTCGCGCTCGAGGACCATCAGAGCTCCCACGCTGCGTTGCGCCAGTAGCTGCACCGCTCGCACCACCTCCTCGACCATTTGCGATTCCTCTTGAGACGAAACCGACGGGAAGAATCCGCGCCCCACGCGGGCCAGGGCGCGACGCAGGTCGTGCTGAAACAGAATCACCAGAATGATGGCTGCGGACCCGAGGAAATTGTCGAGAATCAGGCGCAGGGTGACCAGATTGAACAGATTGGAGGCGACGTTGGCGCTGAGGAGCACGACCAGGCCCACCAGCATCTGGACGGCGCGGGTGCCGCGAATCAACAGCAGCAGCCAGTAAATCCCCAGCGTTACCACGAGGATATCGATCGTATCGCGAAACGGGTCGAAGTTCGCTCCGAGATAATCTCGCAGCTCGAGAAACAGCGCCCAGAGTCGCTCGATCACGAGAGCCCCTCTCGCCGCGCGTTCGCCAGGGCGCGACCCAGGGCCACCGCAGCCGCCGCCCCCGCCGGCGCGTGGACGCGAACCGCGTCGACGCCGGCAAAGGCCGCGATCGCGCATGCCGCCCAGCTCGCCGGATCCCGCCGGTCTACGGGCTCCCCCGTCACCGCTCCCAGAAAAGACTTGCGCGACGGCCCCAGTACCACGGGGAGGCCGAGCCGCTGGCGCAGCCATCCCGGGTGGGCCAGGAGCGTCAGATTCTGCTCGAGGTTCTTGCCAAAACCGAGGCCGGGATCGACCGCCAGCTGCGGGCGGGCCACACCGGCGGCCCGGGCCCGCTCGACCGAGGATTCGAGTTCGACCGCAACCTCTTCGAGGACATCCGCAAATTCCGGCGCACGCTGCATGGTTTCCGGTGTGCCACGGAGATGGCCCAACACCAGGATCGCTCCGGCTCGGGCCGCGACCGAGGCCACCTGCGGATCGAAGCCGAGACCCGACACGTCGTTGACGATCGCGGCTCCCGCGTCGAGAGCCGCCTCGGCCACCTCGCCCTTGCGGGTATCGATTGAGATGGGCGCATCAAATCGCTTGGCCAACGCCTCGACGACCGGAACCACACGGGCGGTCTCGATCGCGACCGGAACCTCCCGAGCCCCGGGGCGAGTCGACTCACCGCCAATGTCGAGCCAGTCCGCACCCGCTCCCAACAGGGCCGCGGCCGCATCGACGGCGACCTCGACGCGAACCCGCTCAGCGCGATCTACGAAGAGCCCGCCGTCGGAGAAGGAGTCGGGGGTCGCGTTGAGAACCCCGATGATGGTCACGCGGTCGCTGGGAAAAACGGGCGGCGAGACCACGACCCGCCTACCCGGGCACGGGTTCGGGGTCGGGAAGGTTGTCTCCGGGGAAGGACTTCGCGACTTCCGGAGTCTGGGTGGGCGGGGACTGGGGCTCGGTCACGATCGGCGGGGCCATCGGAGGCAGCGATTTCCCCGCCTTCAGCATCTGGAGCTCCTTGTTGTCCAGGGTCTCGCGTTCGAGCAGCGCATCACTGATCCGATCCAGCAGTTCTCGCTCGTCCGTCAGCATCTGCTTGGCTTCCTGATACAGCTCGCGCAGGATCCGGGACACCTCTTCATCGATCTGGCTGGCGGTCGCCTCGCTGTACTCCTTCCGGCTCACGAAATCGCGTCCGAGAAAGACATCGTGGTCCTCGTCATCGAGTGAGACCGGCCCGATCTTTTCGCTCATGCCGTAGCTGCACACCATTTTGCGGGCGGATTCTGTCGCCTGCTTGATGTCATTGGCGGCACCGGTGGAGAGGTGCCCGAACACCACGTCTTCGGCGGCTCGTCCACCCAGGGCGTGCTTGATGTGAGCCCGGATCTGCTCCCGGGTCATGCTGTAGCGATCTTCTACCGGCATCGTCAGTGTGACGCCGAGCGCCATTCCGCGTGGGATGATGGTCACCTTGTGAACCGGATCGGCCGCGGGGCTCAGCATGGCTACCAGAGCGTGCCCCGCCTCGTGGTAGGCGGTCTGCCGCTTGTCGTCATCACTCATGATCAAACTCTTGCGAGCCGTCCCGATCAGGACCTTGTCCTTCGCCTCCTCGAAGTCGTGGTTGGTCACGTCCACGGCGTCGCGGCGTGCTGCCAGCAGTGCCGCCTCATTGACCAGGTTCTGCAGATCGGCGCCGACAAAGCCGGGGGTTCCCCGGGCGACGGTCTGGAGCTCGACGTCGTCGTTCAGGGGCACCCGGCGGGTGTGCACATTCAGGATGGCGTGTCGGCCCCGCAGGTCCGGACGCGGCACCACCACGGTTCGATCGAATCGACCCGGGCGCAGCAGCGCGGGGTCGAGGACGTCCGGGCGGTTGGTGGCCGCGATCATGATCACGCCCTCGTTGCTCTCGAATCCGTCCATCTCCACCAACAGCTGATTCAGCGTCTGTTCGCACTCGTCGTGCCCCCCGCCCAGGCCCGCCCCGCGGTGGCGACCGA
>JAZFUU010000131.1:0-13243 GCA_036447375.1 Myxococcota bacterium | reverse complement strand
TCGGGCCCGGCTTCGGGATGGCCGGGAAGTCGCGGTCAAGGTGCAGTACCCCGACATCGAGGACATCATTCGCACCGACCTCGCCAACATGCGGCGGGTGTGTCGGATCTATGAGTTTTTCGATCCCCAGCCATTGGAGCTGCTTCCGCTGCTGACCGAGCTCACCCGGCACCTCGGCTACGAACTCGACTTCGTTCGCGAAGGCGTGTTCGCCGAGCGGGTGCGCGCTCTGTTCAGCGCAGACGAGCAGGTGAAGATTCCGGAGATCTACGCAGATCTGGGAACCCAACGCGTCCTGGTCATGGAGCTGGTGGGTGGCATCAAGATCACGGACAAGGAGAGGATCGAGGCGGCGGGTCTCGACCCGGTCGACGTCATGCAGGATCTGATGCACGTCTACGTGCGCATGATTCTCGCCGCCGGCTTTTTTCAGGCAGACCCCCACCCGGGCAACCTGTTCGTAACCGAAGAGGGCAAGATCGTCGTTCTCGACTTCGGACTGTCGAAGGAGCTGCCGGAAGGATTCGGGCTCGGTTTGTTCGAGCTGATGTTCTCACTGATGACTTTCAATGAAACCGCCATGCTGCGCGCCTTCGATGAGCTGGGGTTTCGCTCGAAGACCGGCGACACGAAGCCCTTCCTGTGGATCGCCCGCCGCATGGTGAGCCGCAGCGACTCGGGAAGCTTCGAAGGCGAGTTCACGGAAGAAATGACCGACGAGCTCTTCAACGCGATTCGTGACGACCCCATCGCCCAGGTGCCCAGCGACTTCGTTCTGGTGGCGCGAGTCTTTTCCCTGCTCTCGGGAATCGCCCATTCCCTGGGCAGTCGCGCGAACGTTCTCGCGGCGATGAGCGGCGGCTGAAATCTCCTACGCCGACGCCGTGGGAGAAGTCTCTCGGGGACGGCGAAACACCACGAGTGTCGCGTAGCCATCCCCATAGCGATGGACGCTCTCTAGGTGAGGAAGCGAAGAGATTGCGTCCACATCGACGAAGGCGCCGCGGAACGAGTGAACGAAGGCTGCGACCAGGCCCCGGATCAGGGGATTCTCGGGGCGGGTGAAAAAAAGGAACGCCGCGGTGCCCTCGGGCTCCAGGTGTTCGAGCGCCCCGCCGACGGCAGCCTCGGGGTGTTCGAGGTGGGATAGCAGCCAGGTGCAGACGATGAAGCCGAAGGAACCTCCCAGTCCGGAGAGTTCGGTGGCATCTCCATGCTGCAGCGTGATACGGGAGTCTCTTCCCGCCGCGACGCGGGCTCGATCGAGCATCGCGGGGCTGGCGTCGATTCCGAGGTAGGAATCGAATTTCGGGGAACAACGGAACAGACGCACAATGTTGATTCCAGTTCCGGGAGCCAGTTCGACCACTCGCGTTGCGGGGCCGATTCGTTCCGCAAAGAGCGCATCGAGCCGGGCCTCCGCTGCGCGACTGCTCCAGAGCGGGCGAATCGCGTTGTAGACGCGTGCGATCCGTCGATAGAGAAAGCGGGCCCACCGGAGCTCCCAGCCCTCGCTCGGGGCGGCTGCGTTGACTCTGGGCATTCCCGCACCTCGTCGGACATTGCGCTTCCTTCTCCCGCTCTAGCTCACCGGGCACTGCAGCACGATCACCGGAACCCGGCGGCCGCCGGTCCGTTCCTGATACCGGTCGAACGTCGGGAAGGTGTCCATCGCCTTCTGCCACAGACGTTCGCGCTCGGGTGAGTCGGCTTCGTGGGCGATTCGTGTTTCTTTGCGCCCGTTCCAGACGACCGTGGTACTTCGATTGGCTTTCAGGTTGTGATACCAGCTGGGATGCCGCGGGTTCCCCCCGCGCGAAGCGATCACGAAGAGGTCTTCGCCATCCTCGAAGGCCAGCAGCGTAGCCTCTCGCGGCAGGCCCGATTTGGCCCCCGTCGTCGTCAGCAGAATCGACAGCAGGCCCATGCCCCGGCTGGCGTACACATGCCCTTTGGTGAGTCGCATCAGGATCGGATCGATCCGCCCGAACACGTGCAATCCAATCCACGCGAAGGGTCGCGTCATGAAAACCCGTTGCACGATTCGCTTCCACCAAGGGCGGCCCGATTCGGTCATGGCTGATCTCCTTGTCCGTGATTCGAACTCGGGGGCACATGCCCGACCCAGAAGGCCTGGCTCACGTCCCCAACCTCCGTAGGTCCTAGGGGGACTACGGAGCCGCCAGCAGCCGTTGCGGTCCGCGTAGGAATGGCGACTCGCTCCAGCGGATTCGCTCTTCGCGGCAGCGGAGCTTCGCGAGCCTCGGCACCAGCCCTTCCAGGGCGATGCGCGCTTCGAGGCGGGCGAGGCTTGCGCCCAGGCAGAAGTGAAGGCCGAGCCCGAAAGCGACGTGGCCCTGGTTGTCGCGCCCGATGTCGAAGCGGTCGGGGTCTTCGAACCGCTTCGGGTCGCGGTTGGCGGCGGCGTAGCACGGCATCACGATGGCGCCTTTTGGGATTTTCTCTCCGCCGAGCTCCACGTCCTGGGTGGTCTGCCGGAACAACATTTGAACGGGTGAGCTGAAGCGAAGCGCCTCCTCGATGGCGTCGGGGATCCGCTCGGGAGACGTGTTCAGCAGCGCCAGCTGTTCGGGGTTGTCCCACAGGGCGATAATGGTGTTGCCGATCAGGTTGGTCGTGGTCTCGTTGCCCGCGATGAGCAGGAGGATGACGAAGCCGATCACCTCGTCCGCGCTCAGCGCGTCTTCCTCCTCCTTCTGTGTGAGGACGCTGATGATGTCGTCCCGGGGATCGCTGCGCCTGCGCTCGATGAGCGGATCCAGGTAGTCGTCCAACTCGTCGAGCGTGCTGTGAAAGGCCTCGAGCTGATCTTCCGAGGGAGCCCGTCCGAAGACCGAGACGATCACCTGGGACCAGCGCTTGAAGTCCTCGAAGCGTTCCGGCTCGATGCCCAGCATCTCCGAGATCACCATCACCGGGAGCGGCACCGTGAGGTCGCCCACCAAGTCGCACTCACCGCGTCGGTCGATCTCCGCGAACAGATCCTTCGTGATGCGACGCACCAGGGGCTCCATGCGCTGGATGCGGCGCGGGGTAAAGCCCCGGTTGACGAGCGTACGCAGGCGCGTGTGCTGCGGCGGATCGCTGCTGATCACCATCGGCGGCGGGCCCTCGTCGTCGTCCAGGCGCCCCAGCGTCATTGCGGCGCGCATGGCCAACGACGAATACAGCTCGGGCTGACGCAGCACCTCCAGCACCGCGTCGTAGCTGGTCACCAGCCAGGCGCCGACCGGATCCACGACGCAGGCCGGCGCTGTGGCGCGCAGGGCGGCGTAGAAGGGATAAGGATCCTCGCGGACCGCGGGGTCGAACAGATTGCGGGTTTCAGGCACAGGAGTGTCCTCCGGCGCGCGGCCTCAGTATGCGCTGGATCGGTCGATTCCGCGATGCAGCGACTCGGCTGCGCCTCAGGGAGCTAGACCGCTGCTTCCTTGAACGTCACCGGAATCCGCCCGGGGACCCTGAACATCGATCGGCCCCACTCGGTCTTCTCGTTCAGTAGCCGAAGATCGTCGAAGCGCTGCACGAAGCCACCGATGGCACTCTGGGTTTCGAGTCGGGCCAGATGCGCGCCGAGGCAGAAGTGCACGCCGCCGCCGAAGGAAAAATGCGGCGCGGTGCCCTTTTCCTTCTCGTAGCGGGTGATATCGAATCGCTCGGGATCGTCGAAGACCTCGGGATCGCGATTGGCCCCACCGATTAGCGCGATGACCTCGGAGTCGTCCGGGATCACATAATCACCGAACCGGGCATCGTCGTGAAGGACGCGCACCGTCGCGGTGATGGGCCCGGAGTAGCGCAGACACTCTTCGACGGCGCTCTCGATGAGCTCGGGATGGGCGCGTAGCTTTTGGTATTCATCGGGATGCTGGATCAGTGTGGTCAGACCGTTGCCGATCAGACCAATCGTGGTCTCGAAGCCGGCGATCAGCAGGCCGATCGATTGCGAGAGCAATTCGAGCTCGGAGAGCTTCTCGCCTTCCTCTTCGGCGCTGATGAGAGTCGAGAGCAGATCGTCGGACTCCTTGCCGCGGCGCTCGGCGATCAATCCATTGAAGTAGGCGAGCAGTGAGCTCCCGGCGACTTCGACGCGCTGGCGGATGTCCTCGTCGCCGAAGCCCCGCACGACGGCGAGCCCGTGGGTCGCGTCGGTCGTCCACTGGGTGAACTTGTCCTGGTCTTCGACCGGAACCCCCAGCATCTCGCAGATCAGGCTCGCCGGGACCGGCCGCGCGAGGTCGGCAATGAGATCCATCGTGTCCCGGTCGGCTACGCGGTCGAGCAGCGAATGGGTGATCGCCTCGATCCGCGGACGCCATGACTCGATCGCACGCGGCGTGAACGCCTTCGAAACGAGCTTGCGCAGCCGGGTGTGGTTCGGCGGATCCTGAAGCAGCATGAAGAGCCCGGCGCCCGGCTGCTCCACTTCTTGACCCGGGAGCAGGCCGTTGTGGAGGCGCATTCCCGACGGCACCAGGCGCAGCAGCCGATGCACGTCCTCGTAGCGGGAGAGGCGCCAGCCGCCCTCCGGAGTGAGGTTGACCGGCTGTCGTTCGCGCAACTCCCGGAACTCGGAGTACGGGTCTTCGATCTGCATGCCCCGGTCGTTGAATTCGTGGCCATACCAGCCGGGGATCGGTGTCTTTTCAGCGACGGGAAGCGGGGGCGTGGCGTCGGACATTCGGCGCTCCTCTCGTGAGTTGGGGCGCCAGTCTAGACTAGCGAAAGACCGCACAGCGGCTCAGCCCCCGGATTCGGCCCCCGGACCCGCCAGGAGATTCCGGTAGTAGCCACGTGCCGAGGCGATCAAGGCCCGAAGTGCAGGTCGGTCGCGGCGCAGGGCCTCGGCCGGAACCCCGTCGATGAGGAGTCGGCTGGCGAACGGGCGAAAGACGAGGAGCTCCTCGAAATGTTCGTCTGAGAGGCTCGCCTCCAGGGCGTCGAGGCGCGAGATCCAGCGGCGCAACAGCTCCGTCGGGCGCGAGGCTTGGGTATCGGCAACCGCGACGTAGATGGGCGCCGTGTGAGCCGCCGAGGGGCGCGGGCGACCGGTTCCCACATAGTCCACTCGCTCGGAGAGCGAGGCGCCGCAGCCGAACTTACACCCCAGCTCGATCGCCCTTGGGCCCATGAACCAGGGTGTCTCGAGGCGCGTCTCTCCGATCTTGTCGCCCGAGGCCCGCAGGGCGAACCACGCCGGTCCATCGACGGTCTCGTCGATCTCGAGGACGATCTCTCCGGGGGCCGAGCGCTCGCTTGCCACCGCTACGCGTTGGCCGTCGCGGATCAACTCCAGGGCCTGGACGTCGTCTCGCGCCGGGTCGAAGCGCACCCTGCCACGAATGCGCAGAACGCTGGGCGACTCGATTCGAAGCTCGTCGCCGATTCCGGCGCCCCCGACCTCGAACTCGAGCATCGGCCCGTTGGTCACGAAGGTTCGCCCGCGACGCAGTCCCTCGACCCAGTTGCCGCGATCGGGCACTCCGTCGATCTTCGTGTAGAAGCGCTCGCGACCGGGGATGCTTGGAATGCACGGGAAATCCGTTCCAGCCGTGGGCGCGAGTCGAATCCCCAGGTTCAGAAGTTCGTACCAGATTTCGTAGTAGGGAAAATCGAATTGCAGCACCTCCACGAAGCTCAGCAGTCCCGAAGGCGCGTCGACGGCGAGTCCGTCGCGGGCCTGCCCGGTGCCCCAGTGGGCGTAGCCGCTGGCACCGCCCCGCTGTGCCGCCTCCTTCCAGAAGTTCTGATACACGGCGTAAGAATCTCGCCGGTCGATCGCGACTTCTGCGCCCAGAATGATGGTGTGGCCCAGGACGTGGGTGCGGGGGTGCTCCTGGCCGGACACGAGCATGCTGTCGCCGTCGCGATACACGCCGGCGTCTCCGAAAGCATACTGGGGCGTGATCGCGAAGTGCTCGGCGGTGCCCATGCGCAAAAGGTTGGCCACGTGCACGTCCTCGGCGCGCATCCATTTCCCGATCGACGCGTTGTCGGCGGGTGTGTGCCGCGTGACGTGGATGTGGTCGTCCGCCGAGTACCAGCCGAGACGCGGCATGTCGATCCAGCGTTCCAGCGCCAGGGAGACCCGCGTCGTCTCGCCCCCCGCCACCTCGAACTCCCGACTGCTCGTCCGGTACTCGATTCCCTTGCGAGCGACGATGCGATAGCGACCCGCCGGCAGGGAGGTACGCGTGTCTCCGTCGGTGTAGAACTGCGTCGTTCCGGAATAGGGACTGTCGATCGACTGCTGCCGGTGCAGGGCGTTTTGCACCGCCGACGCCCAGTCGGGAAGCGGCGGCGTCGCGCATTCGGTCCGGATTTCGAGCGCATCCGCGGCGACGTGATTGCGTCCCTCGTCATCGACGATCTCGATCCGCGCCGGCGTGGCCATCCCTTTGCTGTCGACGACGCGCAGCTCGAGAGTGCCGTCGGGCGGCGAGCAAGCGACGGTCAGCAGCAGCGGGACGGCTGCCCAGCCTTTGTGGTGCCTCACCCAGCCTTTTTGACCTGTCAGGAATTGACTCCTCAGAACCCGTCCCCCGAGCGTTCCGATCTCTCGCAGCGGATTCTAGGACAGGATCGGCGCGACCCGGTCTCGCGGGAATCGGGCCTCGGCTAACGTCGGTTCATGAGCAGATGGAGTCGCTTCGCCCTCGGCGTCGCCGCCGGTGTGACGCTCGTCGTCGTCCTGTGGGTCGCCACGGGGCCGCCCGCGCCGGACGCTGCTCTTCGCGTTCTTGTGGCGAAGAAGATTCTCACGATGGAGCCCGATCAACCCGTGGCGACGGCGGTTGCCATCGCCTCGGGTCGGATTCTGGCGTTGGGATCGCTCGACGAAGTCCGGGCGGCACTCGGAGATCGCTCCTTCGACGTCGACACCCGTTTCCGCGATCACATCCTGATGCCGGGCTTCGTCGACCCGCACATCCACCCGACTCTGGCGGCAACCATCCTGCCGATGGAGATCGTGTCGGCCATGACGTGGGCGACGCCAAGGGGGCGCACACGGGCAGTGCGCGGACGCGAAGCCTTCCTGGCGCGGTTGCGCGAGCTCGATGGGGAGCTCGGCGCTGCGGGTCAGCCCGACGAGTGGCTCCTGGTCTGGGGTTATCACGAGCCCTACCACGGCTCGCTCTCGCGCCGCGATCTCGATGCCGTCTCCGATTCGCGTCCGATCTTCGTGTGGCATCGATCGGTGCACGAGATGTTCTTCAACACTCCGGCTCTCGAGGAGCTCGGAATGTCGCGGGAGGACTTCGATGCGCATCCGCAGGCGGACTGGGAAAACGGTCACCTCTGGGAGCGGGGCGCCCTGAGCCTCGGTGGGCCGATGACGCGAGTTCTCGCGAACCCGTTCAGTTACCGGCGCGGTCTCTCGATGATGAGCGAGATGATCCACCGCGGCGGCCTGACCACCGTTGCCGAGCAGGGATTTCCCCAGGTGAGCGCGCTGGGAGAGCTTGCGATGCTCACGTTGGAGATGCACAAGCGCGAGACTCCGTACCGTTTTGTGCTCGTGCCGAATGCCATGTTCCTGTATCGCCGCCAGAGCGGGCCGGAGGCCGGGTCGGAAGCCGAGCGAGCCGCTGCCGAATTGCTCGACTGGAGTAGCGATCGAATCCAGATCGTGCGCCACGCCAAGTACTATGCCGACGGCGCGATGTTCAGCCAGCTCATGCAGATGTCAGAACCCTATCTCGATGGGCACCACGGGGAGTGGATGATGACGCCCGACGAGCAGTGGTCGCTGGTCTCGGCCTTCTGGGCGAAGAACTGGGACCTGCACATCCACGTCAACGGGGATGCCGGCCTCGACGTGGTGCTCGACCAGTTCGAGCGCCTTCGCCGCGCCGACCCCCGGCCCGGGCGGCGCGTCGTGCTCGAGCACTACGGCTACGCGCGGGAAGATCAGCACCGGCGGGTCCGGGAACTCGGGATCGCGGTGTCGAACAACGCCTATTACGTGCACGAACTGGCCCCGCCCTATTCCCAGCACGGCCTTGGGCCCGAGCGCGCGGCAGACATCTCGCCCCTCGGCGGGCTCGCCCGGGCGGGTGTCGCGATTTCGTTCCACTCGGATTTTCCGATGGCTCCGGCCGAGCCCCTCACCCTGGTGTGGGCGGCGGTGAACCGCATCGGGAGTGACGGCCGGGTATGGGGGCCGGATCAGCGGCTCGCGCTCGACCTCGCGCTGCGTGCGGTCACCGTCGAGGCCGCATGGAGCATCGGGTTGGAAGACGAGATCGGGTCGATTCGGCCCGGAAAGCGCGCCGATTTCACGGTGCTCGCCGCGGATCCCACCGAAGTCGAGCCTCAGGCGATCCGCGACATCGAAATCTGGGGCACCGTGCTCGAGGGCCGACTGCACCCGATTCCGTGAAGCCACAGCGTTTGCCTCTGCACCTAGTCGCGTTGTCCCAGTCGGGATTCGGGATTTGGGAGCCGGGCGTTGATCGCGACCTCGAGGTCCGGCCCAATCTCGACCCGCACGCGGTAGCCGCCGCGCGGATCGAAGCGGCCCTGCTTCGGAACCTTCCGATGCTCGCCCGCGGCGTCGAATTCGACGGCCAACCCCGACTCCCCACGTGGGGCCACGCGCAGCACGAAGGTCTCTCCCGCCTCGATACGCGGGATCGTCTCGGAGAAGCCCGACCCGTGCAGCCAAATGTTTTCGAGCGCCACTCCCGAGCGATTGTGAACGAACACGACGGGATTTTTCGGGGCGCCGATGATCAGAATCGCGATGACGAGAGCCAGCGCGGCGAAGACGAGCAGGGGTCTCGCGCCGAGCGGATCAAAGCGCTGCGGATCAGAGCGACCCATGCGCAAAGCCTGTCAGGGGTTCATCGTGTAGGCACCGTCCAGCGACTCGACGTGCCGGCTCCAGGTGCGATCGTAGCGGGCCGCATCGTGCGCGGGCTTGCGCAGCATCTCTCGGCAGCGGGCCATCTGCGCGTCGTTGCTGCTCGGCTGAGCCAACAACTGGAGCGCCGCTTCTGAGACGTCGCGCACCATGAACTCGAAGATCTGGTCGAGCAGGTCCTCGTCGATGTCGTAGATGCGTGCGTTTTCGAGGATCAGCTGGGCGTACACCACCAGGGCAAAGATCTCGCCCGCCGCCAGCAGGAAGTCGATGTCCTGCATCTGGTCGGGTCCGGGGGGTGCCGCCGCGAGCATCTCACGGAATGCCTCGGCCTGCTCGGCGAAGAGGCGCACATTCGGGAGATCGATCCCGTCGAACGCGCGTCGGTAGTCGTGGAACCGAATCTGGCCCAGACCCCCGGCGCTGCCCTGATGGAACAGGAAGTCGTCGTTTCGGTCGTGGTCCTGGCGACCGATCTCCGGGTAGTCGGCCGGGTTGAAGAAGAAGTTGGGCATGAACTTCGCGATCAGCGCGATGTTCACGTGCACCGTTCCCTCGAGTTTTGGGAGCCCCCGGATGTCGATCGCAGCCTGGCTGAAGTACGTGCCCTTCTCGAATCCCTTGGCCGCGATGACATCCCAGAGCAGGTCGATCACGGCCTCGCCCTGGGTCGTGACCTTCATCTTGACCATCGGGTTGTAGAGGAGATAGCGACGATCGTCGGACGAGGCGGTGCGCATGTAGTCGGCGGCGCGCAGGGCGAAGAGCTTCATCGCGACCAGCCGGGCGTGGGCCTCGACGAGCATTCGGCGCACGTGGGACATGTCGGTGACGCGCTTGCCATAGAGCATACGATTGTGCGCGTGGTTGATCGCTTCGTAGAGGGCGTGGGTGCAGATGCCGATCGAAGCCCATCCGAGGTTGACCTTGCCGATGTTCACCGTGTTGAGCGCCGCGTTCCACGCCGGGCGACCGCGGTGCAGGAGGTCTTCTTCGCGCACCGGATAGTCGCGCAGCTCGAACTCGGACACGTAGTTCGGACTCGAGACAACGTTCTTCACGAGGTGGTAGTTGGGGTGGCGCGGGTCCGCGGCGAAGAAGACGTACTCATCGCTGTTTTCGAGGCGGCCAAAGGTAGACACGATGGCGGCCTGGTTGCCGTTGCCGATGTAGTACTTGCGCCCGTTGGCGAGCCAGCCTTCGCCATCGCGCGTCAGCACCATGTCGGTGGAGTAGATGTCGGCGCCGTGGGTCTTCTCGGAGAGCCCGAAGGCGAAGATCCCGCCGTCTTCGAGGGCCTGGGCGGCGCGCTTCCGGAGCGCCTCGTTGTCGCTCATCCAGATCGGCCCGAGGCCCAGCACCGAGACCTGCCACGTGTACCAGTACTGGAGGCCGTAGAAGCCCAGGATCTCGGCGAACTCGCAGATCCGCCAGGTGTCCCAGCGCGCGTCCGGGGCGCCCTCGCCGGCGGGCGTGCACATGGAGGCGAAGATCCGCTCCTTCCCCACGTACTCGAGGAATTCCCCGTACCATTCACGGGCGTAGTAGTCCTCGAGAAGCTTCTTTTTCCCCTTGCCTTCGAAGAACGCGATGGTCTTGCGCATGATCTCGGACGAGCGTGCATCGGGGTAGGGTCGATCGTGGTGCTTCGGATCGAGCAGGATCATGTCGGCTCTCCTGATTTCCGGCTGATGCCCATCTGATGCCCGTCGAGGCTCGAGAAGGCAGGATCATCATACACACCTTCGCGGGGCGAGAGCCTTTATACTGGCCGGCCATGAAACGGACGCGGGCAATGTGCAGCATGGCCGCAGCGATGGTCCTGACGCTGGGGACGGGCTGCGTGTCGACGCTGGTCTCGGTTGCGTACGGAATCGGCATGCCCTTCGTCTATCGGGAAGCGGAGCTGCCGTCCGAGCAGATCGAGCTCAACCTGCCCTATCGGGGTGGCGTTGGGGCTGGGGACGGGGACGGACACTGGGACGGCGACGCGGACGGGGTGACCGACAAGCATCGGCTGGATTTGTTCCGCCCTGCCGGTTTTACGGGTTCAACCGGTTCGACCGCTACGGCCGAGACGGGCTGGCCCATTCTTGTGTTCGTGCACGGCGGTGGCTGGACCAGCGGCGATCGCGCCTTGACGGTCGGCGGGCGCGACGTCTATGGCAACATCGGGCGCTTCTTCGCGGCGCGCGGGGTCGGCGTGGCGGTGATCAGCTATCGGTTGCAGCCCGAAGTGTCCTGGCGCGAGCAGCTCGACGACGTGGGAGCGGCGCTGCGCTGGGTGCATGCGCACGCCGAGGGCGTCGGGGCGGATCCCAACGCCATCTTTCTGTCGGGCCACTCGGCGGGGGCGCACCTCGCGACCTACGTGGTGCTCGATGAGGAGCGACTCGAAACGTTGGGCGTCCCCCCGTCGAGCTTGTGTGGCCTGATCCTGGTGAGCGGCGCCGCCTACGACCTCACCGACGCCCGCACCTGGGAGCTCGGCGCGAGCCGCGCCTACTACGAGGAACGATTCCGCGGCGCCGACACCAGCGACGGCTGGATGCGCGAAGCCTCGCCGATTCGTTTCGCGAGTCCGTCTTCCCCGCCAGCGCTCATTCTCTACGCCGGCGGCGAGACGAAGGCTCTCCAGCGCCAGTCGCAGGTGTTGCACGAGGCTCTGGTCGCGGCCGGAGGCTCGAGTCAGATGCAGGTGGTTCCCGGCGAGAATCACGAACGTATCGTGCTTACCCTGAGCCGGGCCGACAAGGTGGCCGCGCGGGCTATGCTGGATTTCATCCACACCCGCGAGTGTGGCCGCCGCTAGCGGCGAAGGAGACACCGTGACGGCACCGCTAGAAGGAATTCGCGTGGTGGAGGTCGCGAGCTACGTCGCTGCCCCCGCAGCAGGTGCATTGCTGGGCGACCTCGGCGCCGAAGTGATCAAGGTGGAGATCCCCGGCGGCGAAGTCTACCGACACAGCCTTCCCCGGCGTCTCGGCTACAAGAGCAAGTTTCCCGAGGCGCCCCAATTCCAGATGGACAATCGGGGCAAGCGCTCGCTGGCCCTCGACATGAATCGGCCCGCTGCGCGACGCGCGCTCGACCGGGTGGTGGACGGCGCGGACGTGGTGCTGACGAACCTGCTGCCGTCGCGCCTGGTGCGCCACGCCCTCGACGCGGCCACGCTGCGCCGGGAGCGACCGGCGCTGATCGTCGCGAACCTGACGGGCTACGGCAGCGAGGGCCCCGAGGCAGACCGTCCGGGCTTCGACTATGCCGCCTACTGGGCGCGGACCGGCTTCATGGATCAGCTGCGCGAGCCCGATGCGCCGCCGGCTTTCTTGCGCGGCGGCGTCGGCGATCACGCGGCCTCGCTGGCGATCTGCACGGGAATACTGGCCGCGCTGCGCAGCCGCGATCGGACGGGTGAGGGGCAGACCGTCGGCGTCTCGCTGCTGCACATCGGCTTCTACATCCTGGGCAACGACACGGCGTTGGCCCTCGCCACCGGTCAGGATCCGCCTCGCCACAACCGCGCGCGCGCGCGCAATCCCCTCTGGAACCATTATCGGACCAAGGACGACCGCTGGCTCTCGCTGGTGATGATCGAGTCCCAGCGCTATTGGCCCGACTTCTGCGCGGCGATCGACCGCGAAGACCTGCGCGACGACCCGCGCTTCGAAGACACGATTCCCCGCTACCGAAACAGTGAGGCGCTGTGCGCCACGCTGGCGGAGCTCTTCGCCTCGCGAATACTGTCGGAGTGGGAGCGCGTGCTCGAGACGCGGCGCCTGATCTGGTCGCCGGTCCGCACGCTTTCGGAGGCACTGCGCGACGAGCAGGCGCGCGCGAATGGCGTGTTCGCTTCCGTGGACCACCCCGTCGCCGGAACCTTCGAGACGGTGACCGCTCCGATCCGACTCTCAGCGCACCCGATGCCCGGGGCCCGCCCGGCCCCGGCCCTCGGCAGCGACAGCGAGGCCATCCTCTCCGAGGCCGGCCTCTCCGCCAACGAGATCAGGGCCGCGCTCAGCGCGAAAGAAGGGGATGTCCCGGCGGGGTGAACGGCCCCGCGCATCCTTCGCTTCCCACCCCAACGACTCAACCAACGTTCCGGCGACCAGTGCGAGGAGCTGCCTTTCGGGTGACAGATCCGACCCGCCGGTCGCCTCGAACTCCTCCAGCGCTGCGATTCCTCTCTCGATCCTTCGCAGGGCCGTGACGGCATGGCCGGACTCCAGACTGTCGAGGGCCCCGTCGTCAGCCCGTCCTCCGAGGCTCCCGTCGAGCAGCTCCCTCGCGGAGAGCAGGGCCGTCTCGGCATCGGCGTCGGTTGCCGCCGCGAGCAGGTCGTCGATCCGCTCGATC
>JAZFUU010000130.1:0-3123 GCA_036447375.1 Myxococcota bacterium | reverse complement strand
GCTTCCAGGACGCGCAGGACCGCGCCTGGCTCCAGGCGGAGGTGCTGGCGGCGCTCTTCTACGACGGGACGAGCAACCCGCTCACGAGTATTGGCAATGTCGACCCCATCTTCGGAACCGAGGGGCGCCCGCTGGTGCCCGAGCCGGCCACGGGCCTGCTCATGGGCTTCGGCCTCGCCGCAATGAGCCTGGCGCGCCGACGAAGCTAGCTCGGCCGGGTCTTCGCGCGCCTTCGGCTCTCTGCTAGGAGGCCGACTCGAGAGTCGGCCTCCTAGCCCGCACGACTGAATCGCGTACGCTGAGCCCGTTGTGTGGCGACTCGGGATCAAGCCGATTTACGCGCTGCTCATCCCCTCACTCGTCTTTCTCGGCCTCAGCCTGCGCGCCCTCGACTACGAGTTCGTGTGGACGGACACGGGGGAGATCGAGCAGGGCACGTTGGTTCGTGAGCCCGGACGGATCCTGGATGCGTTTTCGGAGCCGATGCACGCCAACCTCGACTTTCGCCTGGCGGGGTTGAAACAGTCGTTCTATCGACCGCTACAGGTCGCACTGGTCAGCTGGATCCACGCGCGTCACGGGGCAACGCCTCGGTACTACCGCGCTGCGAATTTCGCCATCGGTGCGGCAACCGCCCTTCTCTTCGCGGCTTTCGCACATCTCCTGTTTCGACGGGTCGAACTCTCGGTGCTGGCGGGCTCGATCTTTGCCGCGCATCCGGGTGGAATCGAGGTCTACGTCTGGATCGCGGGACTCTCGGCGGCCCTGGCGGATTTTTTCGTCGTGGCAAGCGTGTTCGCGGCCGTCCTGGCCCTTCGTTCCGAGCGAACGGCCCCAGGGGCCGCTCTGGTCGGGCTCTCCGCTGTGGCATTCGCCCTGGGTCTGGCTTCCAAAGAGCACGCCGTGGTCACCCCGCTGCTGGTGTTGGCGTGCGCCGCGAGCCTCGCTGTCATGGATGCCCGGGTTCGGAGTGAGCCACGATGGCGACGATCTTTTCTGCGGACCGGCGCGATCCTGCTGCTGGTGCAGGGCTCGATCGCCCTCGCCTATGTGGCCTGGTGGCGTCCACGGGTCCTGGGAGGTGCCTTCACCGGGGCGCCGCTCATCGGGGGACACCTCGATGTGCAGTTCCTCAGCAGTGCAGCCCTGGCTCCGCGCAACCTCCTCTGGCTCGCCTTTCCCCTGCAGTCGAACACGAGCGACGTGGTTCGCGTGGTCTCTTCGATTGCCGATCCCATGGTCTGGCTGGGCATCGGGCTCGCCGTCGCCTCGCTGGTCGGGTGGTTTGCGCTGCTGAGAAGAGGGCACGTCGTCGCGGCCCTGGGCCTGGCGTGGGTCTGGATTGCCTATTTCCCCACCTCCGGAGTGGTTCCCCTGATCCACGCGCGGGCCGAGCGCAACCTGTGTCTCTCGATCTTCGGTGCGGCGCTTCTCTGGCCCGCCGTGATCGCCCCGCTGCTGCGGGCACCGCTGCTACGGGCGCGGCTGCGGCGGGCGATTGCCCTCGCCCTGGCTTTTCTCCCCGTCCTCGTCCTCGCAGAGCGCACCTCGGCCCGGATCCCGGATTGGCGCTCGAATCTCGAACTCTTCGGGCGCGATGCGGGCCGCGACCCGCTGTATCGCGAGGGCATGTACCAGTTCGCGGCGGCGCTGTTCGAAGCGGGTCGTGTTCCGGAAGCCAAACGGGAGATCGAGGAGCTGCTCGAGCTGGGCCCGCGGTTCGCCGGATACTGGAGTTTCCTGCGCATACAGGACGCGTACGAACTCTCTTGCTGGATCAACCGGGCGGCGGGCCGGCCGGAGGACAGCGTCGGCTTCTTCGACGAACGATTCCGAGGCCATCTCAACGCGTTGGAGGGAATGCCGGGTTTCTTTTTCTGCACGGGCATGGCCCTGGAGGCCTCCCACCGCTATGAGGAGGCGATCGCCATCTACACCCGTCTGAGGCCCACAGGCGACCCCCGGGCCCGCGCCTATTTTGCTCTCGGCATCGCGCGCTGCCACGCCAACCTGGGTCGCATCGCGAAAGCGAGGGAGTGGCTGGCCGAGGTGGATCGCGCCGGGGTTCGCGATCCGGGTCTCGACTCGGACGTTCGCTCCGCGCGTCGGCTGATTCGGCGCGCCGAACAGGCGTCGGGGTATAGTGGAGCGAAATGACGAGTGACTACGAGCAGGCCTACGCCGCATCCCTCCGCGATCCGGGCGCGTTCTGGGCAAAAGCCGCCGAAGACGTCGAGTGGCTGCGGCGGTCGCGCGCGGTCATCGACACGTCGCAGCCTCCGAAGACGCTCTGGTTTCCCGGCGCGATGCTCAACACCTGCTCCAACGCTCTGGACCTCCACGTCGCAAGCGGTCGGGGTGAGCAGGCCGCCCTGATCTACGACAGTCCGGTCACCGGAACCGTGCGCCGGTTCAGCTACCGAGAACTACGCGACGAGGTCGCGCGCTTCGCGGGAGCCCTCTCCGGCCTCGGCGTCGAGAAAGGGGATCGCGTCCTCGTCTACATGCCGATGATTCCCGAGGCCATCATCGGCATGCTGGCGTCGGCTCGGCTGGGTGCGGTGCATTCCGTCGTGTTTGGCGGGTTCGCTTCGAACGAGCTGGCCCAACGAATCGAGCACGCTGCGCCGAAGGTGATTCTCACCGCTTCCTGCGGTCTGGAACCCGGTCGAATCGTCGCGTACAAGCCCCTGCTCGATCGCGCGATCGAGATGGCTCATGAAAAACCCGACCACTGCGTTGTGCTCCAGCGCCCCGAACTGACGGCCGAATTGGAGAGTGGTCGCGACCTCGATTGGCGAGAACTGGCGTCGAAAGGGACTCCCGTGTCCTGTGTTCCCGTGCAGGCGAAGGACCCGCTCTACATCCTCTACACGTCGGGCACCACGGGCAGGCCGAAGGGCGTTGTGCGCGACAACGGCGGACACGCTGTCGCCCTGAAGTGGAGCTTGCGGAACGTCTACGGCATGCAGCCGGGAGAAGTGTTCTGGGCCGCCTCGGATATCGGCTGGGTGGTGGGGCATTCTTACATCGTCTACGCGCCGCTTTTTCAGGGCTGCACCACGATTCTCTATGAGGGCAAGCCCGTGGGGACGCCCGACGCCGGGGCCTTTTGGCGGGTCG
>JAZFUU010000129.1:0-8022 GCA_036447375.1 Myxococcota bacterium | reverse complement strand
GCCCCAGCGGTCGATCAGGATCTCCACTTCGGAGCCGAGTCCTTCCACCTCGTACACGCTCGTCGGAGGGGACGAATCGGCAGCCGCCGCCGCATTGGACAGCGAGAGCGAGCAGGCGATCGCGAGCGGAAGCAGGCTCTTCCGTCTCACTCTGGCCCCAGAGGAGGCGAAACGACTTCCGGAGGAGGCACGACGGC
Source organism: Myxococcota bacterium (assembly GCA_036447375.1). Taxonomy (GTDB): domain Bacteria; phylum Myxococcota_A; class UBA9160; order UBA9160; family SMWR01; genus JACZXC01. The sequence goes on along the minus strand of JAZFUU010000129.1, from coordinate 7,825 downwards.
GAAGACCGCATCGAGCTGCGCGAGGGGCACGACAGCCCCGCCACTGCTTCCGGTGAGCTCTTGAAGATAGGCGAGATTCAGCGCGCCGAAGGGGATGGCCCAGACTCCGATGCCCCGCTCGCCGAGGCTGCCTGCGAGTGCGATCGCCCGCCGCGATGACCAATGGAGGCCGTCGGGAGCCGAGGGCTCGCCGAGGGAGAGCAACAGGATCGCGCGGGGTCGCGTTGGCTCCAGCGGCGAAGCCCCGTCCAGAAGCTCGGCGGCGAGCGCGAGCAGGCGGGCGAGGTCGGTGTGCCTTCGCTCTCGAACCGCTGGAAAATCCGCGAGCGTGGCCAGCACCGCGTTGGGAGAACCGACCGGCACGACGATGCTGGGCCGGTCAACGAGCCGGACGAGGCTCGTGCCACGCGACCAGGCGCGGCGTGTGAACGACACTAGACCGATGCGATTTTCGCGCTCGGCGAGCGTCGCGACGAGCGCCTGCGCCACCCGGAGTTGCAGCGCTTCGACCGTGTCGTCCGAATCGGTGGTCCAGCTCCACGCGGAGGTGGGGATCGACTCCTTCTCGCCGATCCATTGGCGGTTGCGTCCGACGACGCCGTCCCCGTCGACATCGATCCCGGACGCGAGCAGCGCGACCGCGGAGTGATCGATCGCGATCACGACGTCAGATGCGCGGAACGGGGGCGCAGCGACCTGCCGGCTGATTCGGGAAGACTGGGCCGGATGCGTGTCGGGGGCCGTGGTCAGGTCGCTCGCAGAACCTGCAGCGGGCAGGCCGACGAGGAGGATCAGGAACAGGCAGTGGTGGCAGCACGCCATGAACGCAAAGCTAGCAGAGACGAAGTCTGTGGCGGCCTTGGCGCGGGTGGTGGCCGCAATCGTCTCCGCGCTGGCTAGCAGCCCATTCGAAAACCCTTCGGTCGCCATGCACGGCCCTTCGACCCGATCTCTGCGTTGCGAAAACTTGCCCTAGCCAGCTACGGCGGCGTTTGTGCGCCTTGATCTCAGGCCGAATGACCGCACCTGGCTCGGTCAGAGTTCTTCAACGGACTGCTAGAATAACGAACCATGGGCGACCCCATCGACGACGGATACCGAATGCCCTCCGAGTGGGCGCCGCACACGCGCTGCTGGATGGCGTGGCCGTGCCACGAATCGACATTCCCCGATCTCCCGGTCGCGCGCGACGCCTACGCCGTGGTCGCACGCGCCATCGCGCGCTTCGAGCCCGTGACGATGATCGCTCGTCCTGCGCACATCGAGGACGCTCGCGCACGCTGCGGGGATGGGATCGAACTCTTGCCTCTCGAGATCGACGACTCGTGGGCGCGGGACACGGGTCCCACCTATCTGCTCGATGGGCGGGGCGGCCTCGGGGGTGTCGACTGGCCGTTCAACAACTACGGCGAAATCGACGCTGACTACGAGAACGACAAGCTTCTGGCCCGGCGCATGTTGGCGCGTTCGGGCGGTCGCCGCTTCGAGGCGCCCATCATCCTCGAAGGCGGCGCGATCCACACCGACGGGCAGGGCACTCTGCTCACGACCGAGAGCGTGGTGCTGAACCCGAACCGGAATCCCGGCCTCACGAAGGCGGAAGCCGACGAAGTCTTCCGCGCTCAGCTCGGGGTCGAGAAGGTGATCTGGCTCGACAAGGCGTTGGACGTCGATTCGACCGACGGCCACGTGGACAACCTCGCGTGCTTCGTGCGTCCCGGAGTGGTGGCGGCGCTGGTCTCGGAAGACCCGGATGATTCGCACTACGCACCGCTGCGCGAGAACCTTCGGCGACTCGAGACCGCGAAGGATGCGGCCGGCCGTCGGCTCGAGATCATCGAGATCCGTCAGCCGAGCCGGAAGGAATTTCGCGGCAAGCGTGTCTGCGCCTCCTACATCAACTTCTACATTGCCAATGGCGGAATCGTCGTTCCGGTCTTCGACGATGCGGCCGATCGCGACGCCATCGAGACGCTCGAACGAGCCTTTCCGGATCGCCTGGTCGTGCCGGTCCCCGGGCTCGACATCGTCCGGTCGGAAGGATGTATCCACTGCATCACCCAGCAGGAGCCTCAGCCATGAGAGCCTCAGCCACGAGAGCCTCAGCCATGAGAGCCCGAGCCCGGAGACCCGGGCCATGAGAGAAGTGACGGTCGCGGCCACACAGATGGCCTGCAGCTGGGATCTGGATGAGAACGTCGCGCGCGCAATGGAACTCGTGCGGGAGGCGGCTTCGCGCGGGGCGAATATCATCCTGATTCAGGAACTCTTCGAGACGCCCTACTTCCCGGTCGAGCAGCGCGAAGAACACTTCGCACTCGCGAAACCGCTCGAGGGCCATCCGACGATCGCGAAGATGTCCGCACTCGCGCGTGAACTCGAAGTGGTGTTGCCGATCAGCTTCTTCGAACGCGCGGGCAACGCGCATTTCAACTCCCTGGCGATCGTCGACGCCGACGGCAGCGTGATGGGCGTCTATCGAAAGAGCCACATTCCGGATGGCCCCGGCTACCAGGAGAAGTACTACTTCAATCCGGGGAACACGGGCTTCCGGGTCTGGAAGACCCGCTACGGCACCCTCGGCGCAGCGATCTGTTGGGACCAGTGGTTCCCCGAGTGCGCGCGGGCGATGGCGCTTCAGGATGCCGAGCTTCTTTTCTATCCGACGGCCATCGGAGACGAGCCCTTGCCCGAATCCATCGATTCGAGGGCCCCGTGGCAGCGAGTGATGCAGGGCCACGCGGCCGCGAACGCAATCCCCGTCGTCGCGTCGAATCGAATCGGGACCGAGGAGTCGGCCTCGAAGCTGACCTTCTACGGCTCCTCGTTCATCACCGACGCCAGCGGCGAAAAGGTCGCCGAGGCTCCGCGCGACGAGCAGGCGATCCTGACGGCGACCTTCGACCTCGATGCGTTGCGGGCGAGCCGTGCGGCCTGGGGGCTCTTCCGGGACCGCCGGACGGACCTGTACCGCCGCCTCGTCACCCTCGACGGCGAGCTGGAATGACCCATTCCGCGTCGCAACCCAGCTTCATCGGAGGCTGCCTCTGCGGTCAGCTGCGCTACGAGGCTTCCGACCTGATCGACGCGGGCTATTGCCACTGCAGACTCTGCCAACGGTCGAGCGGGGGTCCGGTTCTCGCCTGGGCGAGCCTATTGGCGGGGCGCTTCATTTATACACAGGGCGAGCCTGCCCGCTATGCATCGTCGGGCTCGGGTCGCCGGGAATTCTGCGCGCGCTGCGGCACGCAGATTGCATTTCGAAACAGCCGCACACCCGATCGGGTCGATCTGAACATCGCGAGCCTGGATGACCCCGCCCGGGTCGAGCCGCAATATCATATCTGGGTGGCTTCGCAGATTTCCTGGTTCGAGATCGACGATAATCTGCCACGATATGCCGGAGAGGGCCCCGACTCGCCCAGCGCCTGACTCACCACCTCGGACGGGAATCCCAGATGCTTCGAAAGAGCCCATTCCACGCACGCACGAGCGAACGCTGCACGAGCCACAACTGGCAGGAGTGGTCCGGCTACTACTCCGCCGACAGCTACGACCTCGACCACATGCGCGAGTACAACGCCGTGCGTACGACCGCGGCGGTCTTCGACGTCTCGCCGCTATTCAAGTACCAGATACGCGGCCGGGACGCGGGTCGTCTGCTGGATCGCGTCGTGACGCGCGACGTGTCGAAGTGTCGCGTCGGCCAGGTCTTGTACACGGTCTGGTGCGACGATGATGGGAAGATCCTCGACGATGGCACCCTCGCGCGAATTGGCGAAGACCTCTACCGCTTGACGGCCGCGATCCCCACACTCGACTGGCTGGAAGACAACGCCCTCGGACTCGAAGTCGAGATCGAGGATGTGACCCATGAACTCGGCGCACTGGCGATCCAGGGACCCACGTCGCGCAGCTTGCTTCAGCAACTGACGGATGCGGATCTTGGAAGCCTCGGGTACTTCCGTCTCGTCGATTGCGAGCTGGGGGGAGCGCCGGTGCGAATCTCGCGCACAGGGTATACCGGCGATCTCGGCTTCGAGGTCTTTCTCGAGGCCCGCTACGCCGAGCGGGTGTGGGACGCGCTCGCCGAGACCGGCATCGCGTATGACCTGCAGCCCGCTGGCAACGTCGCGCTGGACGTCGTGCGCATCGAAGCGGGCCTGTTGTTGATCGACGTCGACTTCGTGTCCTCTGCACGAACGATCTTCGAGGTCCAGAAATCTACACCCTTCGAACTCGGCCTGGGCTTCACGGTGAAGCTCGAAAAAGGGCCCTTTGTGGGGCGCGAAGCCCTCCGCAAGGAGAAGAGGAGCGGGTCCGCCTGGACGACGGTCGGACTGGTTTTGGACATCCTGGCCCTCGAGAAGATCTACGCTGACTACTCCATGCCGCTCCACCTGCCCTATACGTCCTGGAACGACGCGCGGCCCGTGTATGCGGACCCAAAGCCTCGCGCCCCGATCGGCAAAGCGACCAGCGGGACGTGGTCCCCGATTCTGAAGCAGTACGTGGTGCTCGCACGCGTGCGTCCGGAATACGCACAGCCGGGCTCTCGGATCTTCGTCGAAGAAACGGTCGAGGGTCGTCGTTACAGCGTGCCCGCGCTGGTCGTGAAGACGCCGTTCTTCGATCCTCCGCGCAAGCGGGAGACGCTCTGATGCCGGCCACAAAATACGCGGCCATCGTCATCGGCGGGGGTCACAACGGCTTGACCTGCGCCGCCTATCTCGCGAAGGCCGGTCACAAGACGCTGGTGCTCGAACGTCGTCACGTGCTCGGCGGTGCAGCCGTGACCGAGGAGCTGTATCCGGGCTTTCGCTACACCGTGTGCTCCTATGTCGTGAGCCTGATGCGCCCGGAGGTGATCCGGGAACTCGAACTCGCGAAGCATGGGCTGCACATCCTCCCGTTGCAGAGTTCCTTTGCTCCGATGGAAAACGGAGACCACTTCGCGACCTATCCCGACGAAGCCAGCACCCGCGAAGAGATCGCGCGCCACTCCAAGCGCGACGCAGACATCTACCCAAAATTCGAGCAGCTGATGTACAGGATGGCGTATGCGGTGAAGCCGATCCTGGGTATGGTGCCGCCCGATCCATCGCGCCCGGGTCTTCGGGGCCTGCGCACGCTGAGCGACCTCGGGAAGCACATCCGTGGCCTCGGCAAGGACACATTCCACGATCTGACGAAGCTCATGACGATGAGCGTCTCGGATCTCCTCGACGAATGGTTCGAGACCGACATCATCAAGGCGCTCTTCGGCCTCAACGGCATCATCGGGACGAAGCTCGGCCCCAAGTCTCCGGGTACCGCATACGTGCTTCTTCACCACTACATGGGAGAACTCGACGGCGCGTTCACGGCGTGGGGCTGGCAGCGAGGGGGCACCGGCGGCGTCAGCGAGGCGCTCGCGAGCGCCGCGCGCAGCCACGGTGCAGAGATCCGAACCGAAACGCCGGTCGCCCAGGTGATCGTGCGTCGGGGCCGCGCGGTGGGCGTTGCCCTGGAGAACGGGGATGAGATCTATGCGGACACGATCGTGTCGGGCTGCGATCCGCGGGTGACGTTCCGCAAGCTGGTCGAGGAGAAGGAGCTTCCCGAAGATTTCGTCGCTGCGATCGACCGCTTCAAGTTCCGGGGCTCATCGGGGAAGGTCAACCTCGCTCTCGACGCGCTGCCGAAGTTCACCGCAATGAACGGTTCGTCCCCGATGCAGATGGTCGAGATCTGCCCGAGCATGGACTATCTCGAGCGCGCCTACGACGACTCGAGCTATGGGGGTTTTTCGAAGCGGCCCTACATGGACATCATCGTGCCCAGCACGATCGACCCGACGATGGCGCCGCCCGGCAAGCACGTGATGTCGATCTTCGTCCAATATGCTTCTTACGACATGCCGCAATACGGCAACAAAGACGAGCAGCGCGACGCGTTCGGCAACGCGGTGATCGATACCCTGACCGAGTTTGCACCGAATTTGAAGGACATCATCCTGCACAAACAGGTGCTCACGCCCTGGGATATCGAGCAGACGTTTGGACTCAGCGAGGGAAACATCTTCCACGGCGAGCTCACCCTCGATCAGCTCTTCTTCTTCAGGCCCGCCCCTGGCTTCGCGGATTTCCGCACGCCGATTCGCGGTTATTACCAGTGTGGATCGGGGACCCATCCGGGAGGTGGGATCACGAGTGGCCCCGGGCGGCTCGCCGCACTCGAAATTTTGAGCGACCGGAAGTAATGGCCGACTACTCCGACTACGATGTCATCGTCATCGGCGCTGGCCACAACGGTCTCGTGACGGCCGCCTACCTCGCGAAGGCCGGCCGCAACGTTCTCGTTCTCGAACGACGCGCTCAGGTCGGCGGTGCGGCGGTCACGGAAGAGATCTTCCCCGGCTTCCGCTTCTCGAGCTGTGCGGACGGCAGTGGCTATCTTTGCCGCGAGGTGCAGCGCGACCTCCAGCCGGCGGTCGAGATCCTCGCCGCGGACCCGGTCGTATTCGCCCCCCAACCCGACGGTTCGCGACTCCTCATCTGGCGCGACACCGCAAAGACCGCGTTGGAAATCGCGCGCTTCTCGCGCGCCGACGCGGAGCGCTATCCCGCCTTCGTCGCGCTGCTCGGGAAGATCGCCGCGGTCGTCGGAGGCATCGCCCGTGTCGAGCCTCCCGACATCCCGGACGTCGGTCTGCGGGACCTGCTGAGCCTCCGGCCCCTGGCCGGCCCGGTCCGCGCGCTGGGTCGCAAGCACGTGAACGATCTCCTGCGCGTGCTTCCGATGCCCGTCGCCGATCTGCTCAACGAGTGGTTCGAGTCCGATGTCGTAAAGGGTGCAATCGCCGCGAACGGTGTGCGCGATCTCACCTGGGGACCGAAGGAGGCCGGGACCGCCTACGCACTACTCTACAACTGGGCGCTCTCCGACCCGGGGTGTTTCCGATCCGCGGGCGTCGTGAAGGGCGGCATCGGCGCTCTCTGCGACGCATTGGCGGCGTCGGCTCGCGCGTTCGGTGCGGAGATTCGCACAGGCGCGCGGGTGGAGGGAATCGTGACCGAGGAGGGTCGTGCCGTCGGCGTGAAACTCGCGGGCGAAGGGACACTGCGCGCGCCCGTCATCGTCTCGAACGCGGATCCGCGCACGACATTCTTCGAGCTGCTCGACCCCTATGAACTCGATGCGAAGCTCGTGCGACACGTGCGTCACATCAAGTACCGTGGCTCGGCGGCGCGTGTGCTGCTCGCACTCAGCGGGCTCCCCGAGTTCACCGCGCTCGATGGGGACGACCCGGCAACGCTGCAGAGCGGTCCGATTCAGATCGCGCCGACACTCACCTATCTGCAGCGCGCCTACGATTGCGTGAAGTATGGCGAGTTCTCGCCCCATCCCTATCTCGACGTGATGATCCCGACTCTGCTCGATCCGGATCTCGCGCCCGCCGGCCAGCACGTCATGTCGATCACGGCGAAGTACGCACCGTATCGGCTGCGGGACGGGGACTGGGACGGGCGGCGGGAGACCTTTGGCGACATCGTGGTCGACACGCTGGCCGAATACGCGCCGCAGGTCCGCGACCTGATCCTTCACCGGCGCGTGCTCACGCCGCCCGATCTGGAAGCGGCCTACGGTCTGCCCGAGGGCAATCCGAGCCACGGCGAGATGACGCTCGACCAGTTCTTCCACATGCGACCGATCCCCGGTTACGCCCGCTACCGCTCGCCGGTGGGCGGCCTCTACCTGTGCGGCGCGGGTTGCCATCCGGGCGGCGGTGTCACGGGAATCCCGGGCCACAACGCAGCTCGGGCGATCCTTGCCGATTAGGGAG
>JAZFUU010000128.1:0-5233 GCA_036447375.1 Myxococcota bacterium | reverse complement strand
ATCGTCGCGCGCCGCGGCGAGATCCTTCCCGGCCATGGAGATGTGGTAGGTCGCCTGGAGCTTGGTCTTTCGGATGTCCAGCTCTCGAGCCAGGAGTTGGACGTGAGCGAGGGTTTCCCCGTCGTGAGGCTGGAGCTTGAGTGCAAGGCGATAATTCAAGATCGACTCTGAAAGCCGGCGCTTTGTCTCGAAGTACCCGGCGCGCTTCTTGTAACGTACGACGAGCTGCGCGAACTCTTCCTCGATCTCGGCGATCCGACCGACGGTCTCGGCATCGCGTTTCTGATCTTCGGTCGCTGTGCGCCAGATTTCGAGCGCTCCGAGGCGGTCGCCGTCGCGGTATTTGCGCTCGCCCATCTCCAATGTCGTCGTGCACCCCGCGACCGCCAGTGTCATGAGGATGGCCTCGACTCGCCTCATGGTGCGCCGGGAATTCCCGGCTTCGATGAGGACCCGGCCCGCACGGCGAATAGTTCCACCGGCTCCTGGCGGCCGGACAGTTGGCGTTTTCCGATCGGATCGAGACGGAACCCGCTCCCGGCCCGCTTCTTGACCGCCTCCGAGACGAGGATCTGTCCGGGGTCGGCGAGCTTCTCGAGCCGGTGTGCAACATTCACCGAGTCGCCCACCGCGGTATAATCACTGCGGCGGTCGGAGCCGATATTGCCGACCACCACGGAACCCGTGTGGATTCCGATGCCCACTCGCACGGGGATGGAAGCCGGCGTGCTCGGATCGAGAGCGTCCGCGGCTCGGTCGCGCTCCGCGATGCAGCGGATGATGTCCACCGCCGCAGACAGGGCCCGTTGGGCGTGGTCCGCATACGGCACCGGGGCGCCGAAGTAGGCCATCACCGAATCGCCCATGAACTTGTCGATGGTGCCTCCCCGCTCGAGGATGCGGTCGGATACGAGCTGGAAGACCTCGTTGAGAAGCGCCACGACGGCGGGAGCCTCCATTCCTTCCGAGAGCCGCGTGAAGCCGCGGATGTCGGCGAACAGGATCGTGACTTCGCGCTCGATCCCGGCCAATTCGGCCCCTTCGGGTGCGTCGAGCAGCTGAGTGAGCAGGTAGTCGTTCACGTATCGTCCGAAGGCGTTCTGGATCCGTTGTTTCTGGAGCAGTGAGTCGCCCATCTCGTTGAACGCCCGGGTCAGCTCCCCTACCTCGTCCCGTGACGTCGGGGGGACGCGCACGCTGACGTCGCCGGCTGCGAGGCGTTCGACCCCAACGCGGAGCTTGCGGAGAGGGCCGATGAGGAGAGTGACGAAGGCGATACCGGCTCCGACCCCCAGGCAGATGATCGCGGCGGCCACCGCGGTGAGCTGACGCCGGTTGCTCTCGACGACCGGGTCGATGAGCACACGGAGATCGAGTTCGACCTGGGCCTCACCCACGCGGACTCCGCTGTAGAGGATGGGCGCGGCGACCAGGAGCCTGGCATCCCGCTGTGCGACACGCGGCTCCCGGGCCGAGCCCCCGATCGTGGGCAGAGGCGGTCGCCTTTGGTTGCGCTCGGCGGGGTCGAGAGAGGCGACCACGGTGCCCTCTCGCCCGAGCAGGCGGACCGCCACAACGCCATTGCTCTCGCTGATCTCCTGGATCAGGCGCTCGATCGTGAGTTCGCTGTCGAAGTCGCCTCGCTCGACGTTCAGGAGGGGCTCCTTGGCCGCTCCGGCGAGGCTGGTCGCCAGCGCTCGCCCTCGCTTCGCGACCTCGTCCTCGAGGGCACGCCGCTCGTGTTGGGTGGCGATCGCCGTCAGGCCGACGCACGCCGCGACGAGCAGCAAGACCACCAAGGCGCTGAACTTGACTCGTAGCGATCGCAAGGCGGATCCGTCGTTGGTAGAGCCTGGCCTCGGAGGGGAGCCGGCCCTGGAGCCGAACACACGAGGCGCGCGGAGAAGGCTACAAGAGAGTCGATCGTCGCTGCAAGCGACTTAGTCGATGCGAATCTCGAGGATCTCGAATTCCCGCTTTCCCTTGGGGACACGAACGGTTACGGACTCTCCGACACCTCGGCCCAGCAGCGCTCGGGCCACCGGTGAGGTCACCGAGATCCGGCCGCATTTGGCGTCCGCTTCCTCCTCGCCGAGGATGGTGTACGTGACTTCCTCGTTCGTATCCGCGTCCACGAGAACGACCGTCATTCCGAACCGGACTTGATCCACCGCCTGCCCCGAGGGGTCGATGACCTGGGCCCGGGCGAGTCGATCGTCGATCACACGGACACGGGTCTCGATTTGGCCCTGTCGCTCCTTGGCGGCGTGGAACTCGGCGTTTTCTGAGAGATCGCCGTGGGCCCGGGCGACTTCGATCTCCTTGACGATCTTCGGACGCTCGACGGTCCGTATGTGCTTGAGTTCGGCCTCGAGCTTCTTGTATCCGGACGGCGTCATGGGGACTCGTTCGGTCATTTGCCCCCCGCGGAACGCGCCTGTGGAAGCGGTTACACTCACGGGAAAAATGAAACCGGCGCTCACTCTCGCCCTCATTTTGCAGGGGAGACCGAGCGCCAGACCGGTGAAAGCGTACCGGCCCCGGGGGAGCACTGTCAACGAATTCCGAAGAGCGACCCGCGGAAGCGCCGGCGGATCGAGACCCGGAAGACTCTCCCTCCGGTGGCAGCTCCCCGTCTCCGCGACCGGCGGGAGGGCGCTCGCTGGTTCCCGCGGCACTCGTCTTTTACACCTTGATGTTGGGAGCCGCCCTGCTCTGGGCGTCGTTGACCACGGGCTCTCTCTTCTACGCGCCCGGGCGGACTCCCGTGGACGGATTCTTGCGGTTCCGGGACATCGGAGCCGGACTGCTGGCGGCGATGATCGTCATTCTCGTCTCACGGGAACTCACTCGGCGAACCGACTGGGCGGCGCGTCTCGAGCGTTCCCTGGCCGAGCTGCTCGGCCGGCTCTCGCTGGGCGAGTGCTGGCTGCTCGCTGTTGCGAGTAGCGTGGGCGAAGAGGCTCTGTTTCGGGGCGCGCTCCAGCCTCAGGTGGGCCTGGTCGCCGCCAGCCTGATCTTCGGCCTCGCCCACTTTGTACCGCGTCGCGACCTGATTCCCTGGACACTGTTCTCGGTGGTGGCGGGCTTCCTTCTCGGCGCGCTGTTCGAGGCGACGGGCAATCTCACCGCTCCCATCGTGGCGCACCTCGTCATCAACGGGGTCAACCTCCGGGCGGTCACCCGGTAAGGCGGGGCCCGGTCCGGGCGAAGCCCGGCCCACCCGCTCTTCGCTCGCCTTCGGCTCGCTGCGCGCGCTGCCGCGCTTTGCTGGGCGGGGCCCGATCCGGGCGAAGCCCGGCCCACCCGCTCTTCGCTCGCCTTCGGAAGAGGAGAGAGCGAAGTCGGCCTGAGGGCCGACTTCCACGCCCGCTGAACGCTGTCGCTGAGACCGCTGCGCGCGCTGCCGCGCTTTGCTGGGCGGGTCCCGCCTAGATAGAGGCGATGGCGTCGATTTCCACCTGGGCTCCCAGCGGGAGGGCGGCCGCCTGGATGGTGACTCGAGCCGGGTGCGGTGTGCCCGAAAAATGCTCTGCGTACACCGCGTTCACGCGGGCAAACAGACTCAGGTCGACCAGATACACCGTCGTCCGCAGCACTTGCTGCAGAGAGGATCCCGCGGCCTCGAGCACGTTCGACAAATTGGCGATGACCTGCTGCGTCTGGGCCTCGATCTCGCCGTCCACCAGGCTGCCGGTCGCGGGGTCGATGGGGATCTGGCCCGATAGAAACAGCAGGCCGTTGTGGGCAAGGGCCTGGGAATACGGCCCCACAGGGCGAGGTGCCGCGTCGCTGCGGATCTCTCTCATCGGGTTGCACTCACGACGCTCCGCCCGGGCGATCGCTCGCCTGGACGGGATTCAGCTATCGAGGGTTTCGCCTTCGCCGATCAGCCGTTCTTCGACGATGCGCAACAGGTATCCGAGAAGGAGCAGATTCGGAAGACGCTTGAGCGAGTCGCCCCGGATGTCCTGGGACTCGCCGAAATCCTTCGCGTAGCTCGCGAAGAACTGCAGTGTCTCCATGGGCACATTCTTCGCCAGCACCTCGTTGATCTGACTCACATCGAGCTCGTCGAAAATTTCGGCGAGTTCCCAGCCGAGTTCTTCTCGGGTGAGTCCGTCGACTGTTTCGATAGTCGCCATGGATTCGGGCCGCCTTACTGTCGCAGCATCGTGTCATCGAACGATTGCGGCGTCGAGCTGATGGACAGAAACAGAAGCGCAAGCGAACTTCGCTTATCGGTTCGCATCCTGACAGCGGGCGCATTTGATGTCAACGAAGAGATTGGGCGTTTTGACCGCGCCCAGCATTCGTTGCAACAGCGTTCTACCGTCGCAAGCTGGCGGGTCGTCAACACCTCAACCCGGGTTCCCGTCGGAAATCGAAGGCTACGCCGAAGAGTTGCCGGTGGAATTCCGGTCGTCGCGAACTCCGGAACGACGCGTGCGCTCGCCGGCGGTCCGTAAACGTCCGGTAGCTGACCGGCAGCTTCGAAAGCGGTTGCCGGTGCACCTGCACCTGTGGGTGATTCATGTCGGCCGCGATCGAGATCTCTGCCGGGAATCAGAGGCTACGCTGATGAGCTGCCGTTGGCGCTTGCGAAGGAGCGGTATCCGGATCGGCCGGGGTGTCCACCCGCCGTCCATAGACGTCGGGTACGGAGACATCGCCGGCAGCTTCGAAAACAGTCGAGCGGACAAAAATCGGCGCCTTCACTCGCAGCGCGATCGCGATCGCGTCGCTGGGGCGCGCATCGATTTCGACGTGATGACCGCCGTTTTCGAGATGGACGGTTGCGTAGTAGGTGCCGTCCTCGAGCTTGGTTACGACCACGCGCCGGATCTCCGCATCGAGTCCCTGAATCAGCCGCTTCGCCAGGTCATGGGTGTTGGGGCGTTGGGGTCGCTTTCGCTCCATCTCTGCCGTGATGGAGTGGGCCGCATCCATTCCGATCCAGATCGGCAACACCCGATCGCCACCTTCCTCTTCGAGCACCAGGACCGGAATGTTGTGCGAGTCGAGGGCGACCAGTCCGATGCGGACCGGCACGTCGACGCCCGGCGGATCGTCTGCGCCGCAGCCGAACGGGGCGAGGCAAACGCCGACGAGAAGAAGTAGGAGAGTTTTGCGATGCGCCATCTATTGGCCTTGTCCCGACCTCGTCGTGGCGTTGAGTCCTGCCAAGCGAGACGGGCCAGCGGTGGTCGGGGCGACTGGATTCGAACCAGCG
>JAZFUU010000127.1:0-11403 GCA_036447375.1 Myxococcota bacterium | reverse complement strand
CTCAAGCTCCAGCCTCACGACGGGGAAACCCTCGCTCACGTCCAACTCCTGGCTCGAGAGCTGGACATCCGAAAGACCAAGCTCCAGGCGACCTACCACATCTCCATGGCCGGGAAGGATCTCGCCGCGGCGCGCGACGATCTGGACCGGCTGCGCACCCTCGACCCCTTCGATCCCGAGCTGGAAACCGCCGGACGTCAGCTCGACGATGCCCTGTTCGCGGAAGTTACGCGAAGCCTCGCAGCCGGGCGGCGCGGTTTCTCCACGGGAAACTACGCGGCGGCCCAGCTCGCCTTCCGGGCGGCGCTGGCCCTGGATCCGGACAACGAGTCGGCGCGCGGCTACCTCTCCTATATCGCCACGATCCATCGCGAGAACGCGGCATCGGGGAAGGACCCTGCGGCGTTCGATGCCTCGGGTCCTTTCGCGACGGACGCCGACATTCGTTCCGAGGGCTTCTACCAGAACGGTCTGGTAGCGGAACGCGCCAGCGATCTGTACACGGCCATCCGACACTTCGACCGCGCCCTCGTGGCGAACCCGGACCACCTCGCAGCGCGACAGCGCCTGACTTCGATCCGGCAGCGTCTGTCGACCCGGGTCGAACCGCTGATCGAGGCAGGACGGAATCAGTTCGCCACCGAAGATCTTCAACCCGCGCTCGATCTCTGGCGCCGGGCCCTGTTGATCGATCCCGACAACCCGCGCGCCAAGGCCTACGTCGCTCGGGCCGAACGTCAGCTCGAGAACCTGGAGGCGCTGCGCTCCGAGCCCGACGTAGCCACCCGGAGACGGTGAGGAAGTGAGCGCAACATCCCGGGTCGCCACCTGTTGCCTCGCCCTCACCGCCGCCAGCTGCGCCGGAGGCCTCGAATTCGAAGGCTTCAGCTGGAGTGCGCTCCAGCAGAAGATCAGCGTCCCTACTCCGACGCTGGAGGCCCTACCTTCGGCAAACGTCCCGGCTCCGGAGGGCCTTCGGGCGACGAGCGGTGTGCTCCGCGCGATCCCGTTGAAATGGGATCCGATGCTCCGAAGCGATGTGGCGGGCTACCTGGTCGAACGCGCCGTGCTTCGCGATGGCCCCTTCGAGCGCGCCGCGCGGATCGAGGGGCGCCTGCTGACGGCGTACCTCGACCGCGGCGAGGCCGACGGCGAGACGACCTTCTACCGCGTACGATCCTACACGCCCGAAGGTCGCATTTCTGTCGCTCCCTCGGACGTGATCTCGGCGACAACGGCTCTTCCGCCGGTAGCCCCCGAACACCTGCGTTCCTACAGCTACCAGCCGCGACAGGTTCCCCTGAGCTGGCAGACGTCGCGAGACACCACGGCAGCGGGTTATGTGGTGTACCGCAGCCCCAGCTGGCGCGGCCCCTTCCAGCGCCTGGCAGTGCTCGAAGGCAGACATACCACGGTGTATAGAGACTCCCGGCTCGAATCTCTCCGTGTTTTCTACTACCGGGTGACGGCCCGCAATATTCATGGAGTGGAGGGGCCTCCGAGTGAGCCCGTGCGCGCGGTTACGAAGCCCGAGCCGCTGCCACCCATGGGACTGCGGGTGGTGGAACTCGGCCTCGGGGTCAATCGACTGAGCTGGGAGCCCAACGTGGAGACCGATATCACCGAGTATCGGCTGCTGCGTTCCACGGCGGATCGCGGTCCGGCCCTCGTCGTGGCATCGGTCCCCGCCGACGCGATGGTCGCGGAGGACGATTCGATCGGGACCGCGGAGTTTGCCAGCTATACGCTGGTGGCCGTAGACGGCGACGGCCTCGAAAGCGACTCTTCGCTTCGCGTCGGCGTCCGGTCCGAGGACTACGGCCTATCGGCCCGGGCGGAGCCCGATGGCATCCATCTCGCCTGGAACCCGCGACCCGACGAGGGCTTCCATGGGGCCCGGATCATGCGCAGTCGTTGGTTCGGGCGAACGGAGCTGGCCTTCGTGCGGTCCGATCGCTACGTGGATGGCGACGTGCAGCCGGGAGCGCACTACCGCTATGTCGTGATTCTGGAGCGACCCGACTCCAGCCAGGCGCCGCCTTCGGCGCCGATCGAGATCGATACGCCGAAGCTCACCTCAGACGTCGGGATTCGTTGATTTTCCGAATCCACTGCCTAGACTTCAGGACCGGAATCCGTCCGCTTCCCCGGTAGCTCAGTTGGTAGAGCAAGCGGCTGTTAACCGCTGGGTCGTAGGTTCGAGTCCTACCCGGGGAGCCAGTTCGCGGAGTGCGCGACGGCGGCGCGCGAACCCGATGCACCCCCCGAAGATGCCGATACAATCCGAGCGCCGACCGGGACGCAATCGGGGGGTGTTCCCATGACCGGAATCGACAGTGCGCGATCGGGGTCCCGAGTCCTAGCGATACTGGGTACCCTGATGTTGCTGGCGACCCCCAGCCTTGCGGAACGCAGGTGGGTCAAGGACGAACTGGTCTTGAACCTGCGCTCTGGGCCGGGAACCGAGTTCCGAATTCTCGGGGTGATCAAAACCGGCGACGAGATCGACGTCCTGGAACGAGCCTCCGAATGGACCCAGGTCGAGGTGGACCGCTTCGGACGCGGTTGGATCCCGAACGGATATCTGCAAGCCGACCCGCCGGCCCGGCATCTCTTGCCGAAACGAGAAGTGGAGACCGCCGAGCTGCGCGAAGAGATCGAGCGTCTGACCTCGGAATCGGAAGAGCTTCATTCTGCAAACCGCCGGTTGGCAGAACGAGACCAGAGCAGGAACCAGAAGATCGAACGGCTGGTTCGCGAGAACCTGGAGCTTCGCGTGGGACCGCGCTGGCCCGAGTGGATCGCCGGCGCCTCGATCCTGGGAGTTGGAATGATCCTCGGCAGTATCCTTCAGAAAAATTCCGCGCGGAGCAAATCCCCCCGGCTCCGGCTCTAGGTCTCCGTCGCAGCGGAGCCGCCGGCTCCCGAGCGATGCGGCGAGGGCGCGACTTCGCGTTACTCGGCCAGGAAGTCGGCGAGCTTCGGAGCGTTTTCCGTGGTCGTGATGAACAGGACCCGGTCGCCCGCCTCGGCGCGATCCGATCCGCGGGGCACCAGCAGCTTATCGCCGCGACGCAGCGCGGCAACCAGAACACCCTGCGGCAGCTTCACCTCCGCGAGGGTTCCCGAGGTGAGCTGACTCCGCTTGACCGCCTCGGCCTCGACGATCTCGATCCGGTCTTCGAGCAACTGGGCGACGGTACGCACATGGCCTCCCCGAATGATTTCGAGGGCGAGACCGATCACCAACACGCGGGGGCTGATGATGGCGTCGATTCCGATCTCTCCGACCAGGTCCACCAGGGCCGGGTTGTCGACGAGTACGATGGCCCGTCCGGCGCCCAGTCGTTTGGCCAACAGACCCGCCACCAGATTCGTTTCGTGATCGTGGGTCACCGCCACGAAGGATGCGACGCGCTCGATTTCCTCCTCCTCGAGCAGGGACTGATCCGTCGGCACACCGCGAATCACCGTGGCCTCAGTCAGCTCTTCCGAAGCTTCGCGGGCGAGCGCCTCATCCTCTTCGATCAGGATCACCTTGACGTCGAGGGCTTCCAGCCGACGGGCCAACGCCAGACCGATGCGACCGGCGCCCGCGATCATCACATCGCGGCGCTTGTCCTCCCGGACACCCACGAGGGTCAGCACGTCCGAGAGGTGTTCCCGCGTGATGGCGAAATACACCAGATCACCGACGGCGATCTCCTCCTGACCGTCGGGGATGATCCACCCCCGGTCGCGGTCGATGGCGACGGCGAGGGTCGGAGTCGCGGCGAAGAGGAGATTCATGTCCGAGACACGAAGCCCCACGAAATCCGAGCTCTCGCCGATTCGGAATCCCGCGACCAGAAGCTGGCCCTCCATGAACGAAACCACGTCGACGGCGCCGTGCACCTCGAGCAGGGAGGCAATGCGATTCACCGCGGCCTCTTCGGGGCACACGCTGACGAGCTCGCCCTCGTGACCTTCGCACAGCAACGAAAACGCCTCGTCGTGGCCGGCGTCGTGCAGCCGCACGACGATCCGGGAGATTCCGAATCGCGATGAGGCGAGAAGCGCCGCGATCATGTTGGCCTCGTCGGAGCTCGTGGCCGCGACCATCGCGTCGGCCTTGTCGATCCCCGCCCGACGCAGAACTTCGGCGGTGGCCCCGTTGCCCTCGATCACCTGGATATCGAAGTCCCGGGAGAGTTCGCGAATCTTGGACGCATCCAGCTCCACCAGAGATACATCGTGGCCGTCCCGAGAGAGCTTCTCGGCCAGAGTTGTACCGACGAGTCCAGCACCGACGATGACGACGTTCATGCGGTCTCACCCCCTCGCACGCCGGTTTCGGCCTCCGCCAGATTTCGACGAAGCCGCCCGGTTGACCCCGGCAGGCAGACGTCTCCTTCGCTACAGCCTGGGGGGAATCACGAACATCGCCGCGGCGCTGGCCAGGAAGCACGCGGCCGCGACAATCGCAGTGTAGCCAACCACGCGGCCGAAGCGGAGCCCAGTCACCGCCAGGATGGGGATCGCAAAGAAGGGTTGGATCAGGTTCGTAGTGGAGTCGCCGTAGGCATAGGCCAGGAGGATCGTAACCACCGAGACGTCGAGTTGCTCGCCGGCGGGGATCAGAAACGGCGCCTCGATCAGCCACTTGGAGCCCGCGGAAGGAACGAAGAGATTCATGACGGCCGAGTACACGTAGACGACAAACGGATAGGTGCGCTGCGTGGCGAACTCGGCGAAGAAAGCGCCGATCCATCGGCCGAGGCCCGTGTTCTGCATGAGCCCGAAAATTCCCGCGTAGAACGGGAACTGCAGAATGATTCCCCACGCGGCGTCGACCCCCTGCCGACAGGCCCGCAGAAAGGGAAGCGCCCGACCGTGGAGCATTAGGGCCGCGACCAGAAACACCGTGTTGTAGGCGTTGATCGTCCAACTCGTTCCGAAGCCCCGGGTCCAGATCGACTTTCCGAGCGGGTAGGCGAGCAAGACGATCGCCAGCCAGATCCAGCCGCGGAATGCGTCGACGCGTGCTCCCGGTGTAGAGGGCGCCTCGGGGGCGTCCGGCGGCGGCGGAAGGATCCGATCGATCTGCTCGGGCGTGAATGTCACCGGATCACGACGAGGATGCAGCAACGCGACGACGGTCAGAGCCACGACGCTGATGACAGCCAGATAGGCGATGTTGAACGGATGCAGGAGTGTCTCCGTGACCGGATACAGGCGGTCCACGATCGCGGCCCCGGTCGCCGGGTCGAGCAGTGGATTTCCGGGCGTCGCCAGGATCAGTGGCGCGGAACCCGATAGCCCGCCGTGCCAGACGGTACCCAGACCTATGTAGGCGGAGGCGATCACGACGCGAATATCGGCCCGCGGATTGCGCCGGCAGATGAACGGAACGAACAGCGCGCAGGCCACCAGGCACAGGGCCCAGTTGAGGTACGCAGTGACCAGCGAGAATACGCCGGCGAGCAGGACAGCCTGCACCGGCCGCTCCGGATTCGGGAGCCCAGCCAGACGATCGAGCAGTCGGAAGACCGGGCGAGAAGAAACGCAGGCATGGGCGGCCACCATCGCGATGGTGAATTGCATGGCGAGGGTCAGAAGAACCCAGACGCCGTCGCCCCAGGCGAGGATGGCTTCTTCGACCCCGGCACCGGCCCCGCCGATGGCCAGGGCCAGCGCGATCGCCGTCAGGATCATGCAGACGACCCAGGAATCCGGAACCCAGCGTTCGGTGATCCGGGACAGGACGACACCCAGATGCCGCAGCAGACTCGGGATCACCCCGGTCCTATCCGAATTTCGCCAGCTGGACGGCGAGGGTGCGCACGCTGAAGTATCCGAAGAACACGAGTGAGCCCAGCAGCGCCAGAAGGCGGATCGGATGCGGGCGCAGCGGTCCCCGGAAACTGGTCCAGTTCATCCAGAGCAGAAGCCCCGAGTAGAGGAACATCACGAGCCCGTTGAGCGAGGCCGACAGCACGATCAGCAGAAGCGGCTGGTCGAAGCCCGATGCAATCACGAGGATTCCGAAGGCGATCATCGCCCAGACCACCCCGAAGTACAGGCGCGAGACGCTCACCGGGTGGGAGCCGAAGTATCCCACCTTCAGCAGATCCGCCGCGACCCGTGCCACGGCATCGAGGAGTGCGAGTTCCGTGGAGAAGAGCACCGCGATGCCCAGGCCCAGGAAGACCCCGCTCCCCATCGGGCCGAAGCGCCGCTCGAGTTCACGCGCTTCGTCGCGGATGAAGCCGAAGCCCTCGGACACCGAGGCGCCGGGCTCGAGGAGGGTGCCGGCGAGCAGGCAGAACAGGGCCAGAGACAAGAGACACAGCAGGTAGAAGGACAGGAAATGCTCCATGTTCGTGCGGCGCCACCAGACCCGCCACCGCGCGAGATTGTCCTCAGTGCCTTCGAATCCGATTCCCACCTCGCTGACGGCCTCGTCCCGCCCGGTGAACGGGCTCGTGAGGCGCCCGATCCAGCGCCCCATTCCGTAGCCCTTGTCCTTGATGTAGTTGGACTGGGCGAGGTTCACCGAGCCGCCCGCCCCCGCAAAGGCCAGGGCGCCCAGCAGCATCGGAATCTCGACACCATCGGGAATCCGACCAAACTGGACCGCTCCGGCCGCGAGTTCCAGCACCGTGTCAGCGCTCACGACTACCGCCGCGAGAACCACCAGCGACGTGAAGATCCCGGCCACCAGAACCAGTTGAATGGCTTCGACGGTGCGATAGACGACGGGCCCCAGAGAGAGGATCAAGCCGCAAGCGATCAGGCCCGCCACGGCGGTGGCGTTGATCGGAGCGTCGATCTGCCACGAGAGCAATGTCGCTGCTCCCGTCGCCCACCCGGGCCAGATCCACGGGACGGTGCCACACACCAGAAACACCGGTACGAAGGCTCGGCTCAGCCGCACGAAGCCCACGACGGCGCTCTCTCCCGTCGCCAGGGTCCAGCGCTCGATCTCCATGTTCAAGAAGAACTGAATCGTGACGCCCACCCAGCAGGCCCAGAACAACACGAAGCCCCACTCGGCGGTGAGACGCGGCCACAACACGAATTCGCCACTGCCGATGGAGAGGCCGGCGAGAATCACGCTGGGTCCGATCATGCGACGCAGAGGCGAGGGTTCGGGCAGGTCCCCTCGGCCGGGTGCGGGAAGAACTCGATCCGAAATCGACATCACCTGCATGGAATCTGGGCCTTACCCCCCATCTTCACCCAGGGGCATGTAGCGACGCGTGGCTTCCTCTGGAGTCAGGTTCGCCGCGGCGGCGATCGCCGCCAGCGTCGCCTCGTCCCTGAGATCCTCGAGCTGGACTCGCTCCTGGAGGGCGAAGGCGTTCTTGTAGGAATCCGACGCGACGTCGACCTGGCGCACCCGCGCCCGGCCGGTCGCGGGATCGACGATCTCGGCGAAGGGGATCGGAACGATCTGCCCCGCCTGGCGGGTGATCAGGACGCTCGAATGACCATCGAGCAACGAACGCACCGCTCCCACGCCGAGGTCTCGGGTGTAGTCGCGGTCGTAGGCAATCGGGTAGCCGCAGCGCAGTTCGTAGCCAACGTCTTTCTCGCCGATCGTGACCTTCACCCCGCGGCTCGCAAGCGACTCGGCCACGGCGGTGCGCAACACCCGCGCGATCGGAACCTCGGCCAGACGCACATGGCCATGCTCGTCCCTCGGCGCGTCCTTGAGAATCGGATCGTCCGGGTCGAAATGCGATGCCACGCCTTCGGCGATCACCGCAACCCCGTCCGGGCGCCCGGCCGCCAGCCTTTTGACGATGGCACCCTCGAGAGTGCGCACCGCATCCTCCAAGCGGATGGGCCGGTCGGGAAACTCCTCGGGAATCAGTGTGATGGGCGCCCCCGCCGCCTTCCCCGCCCCGAGTGCCAGATGGCCCGCCGAGCGACCCATCATCACGATGAAAAACCAGCGATTGGTGCTGCGCATGTCTTCCTGAATGCGCTCGACCACTGTGGTCGCATGCTCGCGCGCCGTTTCGAAGCCGAAGGTCGGAATGCCGTCGGGCAGCGGCAGGTCGTTGTCGATCGTCTTTGGCACGTGCACCACCGTAATGCGCCCGTTCGCGCTTTCGGCCACCCGATTGGATGATGAAGCCGTGTCGTCTCCGCCGATCGTGATCAGGTGTTCGATGCCGAGCGCGTCGAGGGCGCGGATGCAGTTCTCGAGATGTTCGGGCTTCCGGGTGGGGTTCGCCCGGGAGGTGTGCAGGATCGAGCCCCCCTCGAGATGGATTCTCGCGACGCTCTCGGCGTCGAGATCGCGGACGTGTTCGATGTCGCCTTCCATGATCCATCGGAACCCGTCGAGGATCCCGCGTACGCGGTCTCCACGGCGCAGCGCAAGGGATGCCGCCGCCCCGATCACCCCGTTGATGCCCGGCGCGGGCCCCCCCCCCACCAGAATGCCGAACGTCTTCATCGCCTGTTCCCCTCCACCATTCGGATCGACCCGGCTGATCAGTTTCGGCGCGAAAATTCCCGGAGCTTCGTCACCCCGGTCGCCGCCCTCGGCTGAACCGAAAGCGGTTTGGCGGCGAGTCGGCGTTTTCCCCACAGGACCGAAGGCTCCTGCTTCGTCGATCGCGCCTCGGGCGCCATCCCGAGATCCTCGAGCACCTCGTGGGTCAACTCTCGCATCTGTCCGTGCACCGCGGTACCGCGCGCGTGATGAAGGATCGAGAGGGGTTTGGAAGTCGCCGAGTTGAGCGACTCGACCCTCGGGCTGCGCGAAAGGTAGGTCTTGTAGTAGGGCCAGCCCCGATTGCGAACCTCCTCCAGCAGGGCCTGCAGCAGGGTGCCCCCGTCAGCGGCGCGGGCGCGGCGATCGACCAGAGTGAACACGACCCGCGCCTTTCCCCGGCCGACGGGGGAGCGTTCGAGCATTCGGAAGGTCTTGCCCGCCTCCTCCAGTGAACTCCAGTCCGCGATCGGGACCAGGATGCGGTCGGCGGCGTGAAACGCGTTGACGGTCAGGGCTTCCAGATCGCTCTTCGCATCGAGGATCACGATGCCCCGCCAGGCCGTCCTCTCGAGGAGACCCCGGAGGGTCATCGGATTCTCCGCGCGGCCCTTCAGCAGGGCAACGTCGGCCGGTGAGGGAACGAAGTGTACGCCGTACTCCCCGAGCCGGATCACGCGTTCGAGCGTGCGCTCGGCCCAACCGTGCTTGAGATTGCCTTCTCCGGGTTTCGCGGGACCCAGAGCGAACATGCGGTCGAGTCCTCTCTGGTCGTCGAGCCCCACGACCAGAACCGGCAAGTCCTCGCGCAAGGCGCGCAGATAGATCGCGAGATTTGCCGTCAAGGTGGTCTTCCCGACGCCCCCTTTGTTCGAAGAGATCGCGATTATCGGCGCTCGAGCTGCCGAGCTGGGGGGGTCGTGCTTCACGGCACGAAATGTACCCATCGGGTAGGATGGAAGCCATGACCGCAGTGGGTGTAATCCCCGCCCGCTACGCCGCCTCGCGCTTTCCGGGCAAGCCCCTGGCCCTGATCGCCGGGCTCCCGATGGTGCAACGCGTGTGGGAAGGGGCGTCGACTGCGAAGAGCTTGCGGTCCGTCATCGTCGCCACCGACGATGAGCGAATCGCCGACGTCTGCAGGGACTTCGGCGCCCCGGTGACCATGACGAGTCCCGACCATCCGACGGGGACAGATCGGTTGGCGGAGGTCGCCCTCGGTCTGGATGACGAACTGGTGGTCAACATCCAGGGAGACGAGCCGCTGATCCAGGGCTTCGTCATCGACGCGGCCGTCGAGGCCCTGCGGGAGGACTCCGACGCGCCGATGTCGACCGTGATCCACGCCGCGGATCCGAAGTGCCTCGACGATCCCAACCGGGTCAAGGTGGCGATCGACCGCCGTGGAAACGCGCTCTACTTTTCGCGTTGCCGTATTCCGGCGCAGCGCTCCGAGACCCACGAACCGGACTACTGGCAGCACGTCGGCATCTACGCCTACCGCCGCTCCTTCTTGCTCGAGTTCATCGGGCTCGAGCCGACACCTCTCGAGCGATCCGAACAGCTCGAACAGCTACGCGCCCTCGAACACGGGTACCGGATTCGCTGCGCCACCGTCACCGGATGGAGCGCGATTTCGGTCGACGTCCCCGACGACGTGGCGCTCGTCGAGGCGCGCCTGCGTGAGAGCGGCCCATGCTGACCGGGACCCTCGACGCCCAGACCGTTCGCGAGTGGGAGAATCGCTACTCGAACTCGGGGCGATGGGAGGCTGACGATCGGCTGGGAGTCCTGAACTTCATCACTCGCGAGCGGGTGCGCACCGCATGCGCCATTCCCCGCCGCGGACACGTCCTCTCCTGCGCGCTCGATCCCGACGGAGACGGCCCGGGGAACGGGTCCCTTCGCTGCCGCACCCGGTGGGATGAGGCCCTGGCCGATTCGAACGACCCGATCCGGTTCGGCGTCGTGGGGCGAGGCGTTCTGCTCGACATCTCGCGCATGCTGAGGAGACCCTGGCTCGATGACGGGACGCGAATTCGACCGGATGACCTCGACACCTGCGCGGAAAACCAGGGTGTGACGGTCGAGTCCGGCGACATCCTGCTGATCCGCACGGGTATGATGACGCGCTGCCGGAAACAGAAGTCGTGGCAAGGCTACGTCGACGGGCCCGCTCCGGGGTTGTCCGTGCATTGCGCTCGCTGGCTGTTCGAGCGCGAAATCGTGGCCGTCGCCACAGACACCTGGGGCGTCGAGGTTCGGCCCCACGAGACGCCGGACTGCGCTCAACCCCTCCACGCGATATCGCTGCGCCATACGGGCGTGTTGTTCGGGGAGAACTTCGACCTCGATCCCCTCGCCCGGGCCTGTAGCGCCGACGGGAACTACGACTTCCTGTTCACGGCGCCCCCGGTCATCGGAGCCGTTGACTCCTCGATCCACCCGCTCGCCATCCGCTGAGCGCGATCGTCGGCCTCCGCTTCTGCACATCGGGCCACAGGGCGTTCGCGGCACGGCCTGGGAGCCCTGGGCTGGGAGCGGCCCGAGGGCACGGGCACGCTCCCCTGGCGACCCCGGGACCCTCGATCGCGCCCAAATCCCTGCTGGGGGCCACCCTGGCCCTCTCGGCGATGGCCCTCGCGGCCCCTCCGGCCAAAATCCACGCAATCCGTGGCGGATCGGTTCGATCCCTCGCCGCTGAACGCGCGGAGTCTCCGCGAAGTCGATCCCTAGCAGCCACCGATCCCGGCTAGTGAATCCGCTTGTCGGCTCCGGCCCATTCCTTTTCGCGCAGGCGGAATTTCTGGATCTTGCCCGTCGACGTCTTCGGCAGGTCGGTGAACTCGACGGCCTTCGGGCATTTGAAGTGGGCCAGGCGCTCCCGGCAGAAGTCGATCAGATCCGACTCACCG
>JAZFUU010000126.1:0-5095 GCA_036447375.1 Myxococcota bacterium | reverse complement strand
CCGGCCCCGGACCGTGGAACATGGCCGTGGATCGGGCCCTGCTGGCGTCGGCGATCGAGGGATCGACCCCAACCGGTCCTCCATGGGGGCGACCTCACCTACGCCCTGGCCGCGTCCGAGGATCTTTTCCCGGTGGGCCTCACGGCCTCCTATCGACTCGTGGCCGATGCCTTGCTGGAAGCCATGCGATCGCTGGGCGTGTCCGTCCAGCGCAGCGGACCCGCGAGCTCCGGACCGGGGGCTTCCTTTGATTGCTTCGCCCGGCCGGCCCCCGACGAGCTGTGCTCCGGTGGCCGAAAGCTGGCGGGGAGTGCCCAGCGGCGGAGTGCCGGTGGTGTCCTCCAGCACGGTTCGATCCGCGTCTATCCGGACCCTCCTGCAGCCCGCATCGCGGTGAATCAGGGACGTTGGGCGGCGACCAGTCTGAGGGAGCTGGGGATCGGTGCCTCCATCGAAACGGTCCGGGACCGCTGTGCGGAGGCCCTGGCCGCGGCCCTCGGTGCCCGGTTCGAAATCGGGCATCTTGCGCCCGCGGAGCGTGCCTGGATGCAGCGGCATTCGAGCTCCCGGGTCGAGCATCGCCTACCCCCACACGCCCTGGGCATCCCCTAGGGGGTCTCAAGGGTCAACTCCGACCACCGATGAGTATGTGTTGAGGGGGAATCCCCCACCTCGTTGCGGTTCCTTGTGTCTGCGGGGCATCTGTTGGCAGTCGACAAGCGAAAGATCCTCGAGTCTGCGCGCAAGCTCTCCCAGAAGGGCGCCAAAGCGAAAGCACTCAAGGAATATCAGAAGCTCATCAAACTCGATCCCAAGGACGCCAAGCTGCGGCTCGAGCTAGGTGACGCCTATCGGCGTTGGGGTGAGGTCTCGGAGGCCATCACCGCCTACTCGAAGGTTGCCGAGCAGTACATGAAAGAAGGCTTCGACGCCCGTGCCGTCGCTGTCTTCAAACAGATTCACAACCTCGATCCGGATCGCCTCGACAGCTATGTGCCCCTGGCGGAGCTCTACCAACGTATGGGGCTCAACGCCGAGGCCATCACGGCGTTGCAGACGGCGGCTGACGGCTACCACAAGGCAGGTCAGCGGCTCGAAGCGCTCGACGTGCTGCGCAAGATGGCCACCGTGGATCCCGCCAACACCACCAGCCGAATCAAGGTCGCAGACCTCCTGCGTCGGGAGGAACTCATCCCCGAGGCGATCGCAGAATACGAAGCGGTGGCCAGTGAGCTCGAGGGCCAGAACGACGCCGAGGCGTTCGAGGGCGTGCTGAAACGAATCATCGAACTCGAGCCCGATCGGATCGAGACGCTCACGCGTTTGGCACGGAGCCTATCGGGACGGGGCGCGGCCGATGCGGCACAGTCCTACGCCGAAAGAATCGTCGAAGCCCAGCCCGACGAACCGGAACACTACGAGCTGTTGGCCGAGATCTATCGGAGCGCTGGGCGCGAAGACGCGCTGTCGGGCGTGTACACGAAGCTCGCCGACCTACTCGACCGCCGCGGCGATTCTGAGAAGGCTCGGGACATTCGCCAACGATACTTTTCCACCGAAGGGCTCTCCAGTTCCCAGCCCGAGTTTGGAAGCGCCAGCGACGATCTGCTGGGCGGCGACGCCATCGGGGGAGATGACCTGGGTTTCGCCGAGAGCTCGACGTTGGTCGGCGATGGCGAATCCGGGATTTTGCAAGAATCCGAACTCGCCGAATCGGTATCCCTCGAGACGGGCGATATCTCGGAGTTGTTGGCGGATGATATTCTCGATGAAGTCGCCGATGAGCCCCTATCGTTGGAGGCGATCGCGGTCCGGCCGGTTCCCGCCGACTTCGACCCCGATCAGATGCTCGCCGAAGCCAGTGTCTACCTTCGCTACGGAAAGAAGAAGGAGGCGATCGAGAATCTCGAGGCCATTCTCGGGAGAGACGCGGGGCACCGGGGCGCCCTGGAGAAGCTGGGCGAAGCGTTCGCGGATGGCGGGGAGAACGAACGCGCCATCCAAGCCTGGCGTAGCGCGATCGAGCGGGCGCGGGCGGATGGCGACGAACCCGCGATTTCTGCGCTGGAGGGTCGGATTTCGGCACTGGAGGGTGGCGAGTCGATCGATTCCGCACTCGGAGGTGACGATCCTCTCGACCTCTCCGATACGATCGGATCGGACTTCGAGGACGAGTCGGATGACTCGGAACTCGATCTCGAACCGGATGCCGACGGGGATGGCACCGACCTCGACGTCGAAGGTGACGTCGTCGACGTCGACATGGATCTGGACGTCGAACTCGCGCTCGACGTCGACGACGAAATCCCGATGCCTGCTGTCGCTGCGGGTGCGTCGGAGGCCCCTGCCCCCATTTCTGCGGAGCCGGCCCAGATCGATGAGAAACTGGAAGAGGCCGACTTTTTCAAGCAGCAAGGGCTCCTGGATGAAGCCGAGCAGATGTATCGCAGCCTGCTCGAGGGAGCCCCGGATCATCCCGTGCTGCTCGCGCGCCTGGGCGAGATCGCCGCGGAACGCGGGGCCGATGCCGGAAGCGAAGACACTGAGGTGGATCTCGGCGGTGTAGAAATCGATGTCGATCTGGACGGACTCGACGAGAACGTTGCCGAATCGGCGGAAGTGGAGATCGAAGACACCGAAGACCTCAGCGACTTTGCCGAGGAAACTTCCAGTCCCGATCCAGAAGCCCCGGCGGCGGAGGCTGCCCCTGGCTCAGAATTTGATCTAGCCGCGGAACTGACCGAGGATGCCAACGACTCCACCGGTAGCGGCTCGTCGGGAACCGTCGATGATGGATTTAGCGCTGTCTTCAGCGCGTTCAAGAAGGGGGTGAGCGAGGCGCTGTCCGATGGCGACCACGAAGCGCACTACGACCTCGGTATTGCGTACCGCGAAATGGAGTTGTGGGACGATGCGATGGACGAGTTTCGCATGGCCATGCAGAGTCCCAAGCTGCGTGTCGACAGTCTCCACATGCTGGGGGTGTGTTCCCTGGACCGAGATCAGCCTGCCGATGCCGTGGCCCACCTCGAACAGGCCCTCGCGATTCCCGACGCCAGCCCGGGGCAACAGATGGCCGTGCGCTACGAGCTGGGTCGCGCCTTCGAGGGTTCCGGAGATCGCGATCGCGCCCGCGCCGCCTGGGAGGCCGTGGCGGCGGCGGATCCGAATTTCTGCGATGTCGGCGAGTATCTGGCCAAGCTCGATGACAACGGTGCCAAGGTCACGGTGGCCGGGCCCAGCCCCGAGAGTGAGTACGAATCTTTTGACGATCTGATCTCGGATGCCAACGCGGACTTCCCCACAAGTGACCCGGGCGCGTCGTCCCCGACCGTCCCCGATCCGGGCAATGGAAGCTCGGGCGCGTCGGACGCGAGTTCAGGTCGCAAGAAAAAGAAGAAAAAGATCTCGTTCGCCTGAGGAGTCGCATGCAACATCTTCACCACTTTGGCCTGGTCGACGATCCGTTTCGCAACGAGCCGCGCCTCGAGTTCTATCTCGATACCCCGCAGCATCGAGGCGCGCAGCAACGTCTCGAGCGGAGCGTTCGGCAGTCGAAGGGTCTGTCCGTATTGATTGGAGAGGCCGGCTCAGGCAAGACAATGATCGCGCGCCGTCTCCTCGACAGTCTCGAGGAAGAGATGTTCGCCGCCAGCATGCTGGTTGTGCTCAAGGGCAACGCCGACTGCAGCTGGATGCTTACGCAGTTCGCGAAGCAGCTCGAGGTCGAGGATCGCAACCTCGATCGCGACGCACTTCTGGGTCAGGTTTACGAGAAGCTCGCGATCATTCGCGAAGAGGGCCGTCACGCGGTACTGATCATCGACGACGCACAGGCTCTGGCCGCTCCCGAAACGCTGGCTGAGGTCTGCGGGTTTCTCAAGCTCGAATACGAAGACCGGCCGCTTCTCTCGATGGTGCTTGTCGGTGTTCCCCGTCTCGAGCGGGCCCTCGCGAATGACCCCGTGCTCGCCCGCCGCGCTGCCGTCAAGGTGCGCATCGCCCCTCTCGACGCCGAAAGCGCCGCTGCGTATCTGACCCACCGGATTGAGCGCGTTCGCGGAAATCCCGAAATTTTCGAGCCCGACGCGGTCCGGCGACTGACCGAGCTGGGGGGCGGAATGCCCGGGCTCATGAATACCCTCGGCGACAACGCGCTGTTCGAGGCATTCCTCTGCGGTCGCAACCGGGTGTCGCGTGTCGACGTCGAGCGCGTCTTCGAAGACCTCGGATGGGAGCCGTGCCCTCAGCTGCCGGATGCGGACTCTGCGCCTCTCCAGTCTGCACAAGTCCTGCAACCCGCCGGGCCGGGCTCGGAGGAGTTGCTTCCCATGGACGCCGCGACGCCTCTCGTCGATGCCCTGATCGGGCCACCGAAAACCGAAGAGGACGACTTCGAAGACGATCTGATGGTGGAATTGATCGAAGACTAGCCAGGCGGTGTAGCGTCGCGCCGCTTGCCGCACTTCTCCCGCCGTGTCAGTCTATGCCCAAGCGGGAATAGCTCAGTGGTAGAGCATCAGCTTCCCAAGCTGAGGGTCGCGGGTTCGAGCCCCGTTTCCCGCTCCAGGTTTTCGTAACGCCCTCGGTCAGTTGCGCCGGGGGCGTTGGCGTTCCGGGCAGCAGCGTCTGACCCCTGTGACGTATAGCGACGTTTCGCGACGCCATCCGGCGCTCCAAAGTCGGCAAAGGCCAGGTCATCCTCGGACACCGGCAGCGCGTGGGCGTAGACACGGAGGGTCAGCTCAGGGTTGGCGTGACCGAGCTGGTCCGCCACCCAACGGATCGACCGACCCGCGTGCAGGGCCAGAGATGCGAAGGTGTGACGGGCGTCGTGAAGTCGTAGGGGGCGGACCCCGTGCTTCTGGGCTCGGCGGCGCAAGCGGTCCCAGGAGCGCGTCACGTTGCGTTCGTCCAGGGGCGTGCCCGACTCCGAACAGAAAACCCACGGCGGGGTCTTCGCCCAGCCCCGCTGGAGCCCTTGAATCCGCCGCGTGGTCAGAAGGTCGAACAGGGCCGACGCCAGGGTAGGGGCCATCGCGATAATCCGGCCCTTGCCGTTCTTGGGGGTAACCGCGATGCCCTTCGTGAGCGC
>JAZFUU010000125.1:0-7066 GCA_036447375.1 Myxococcota bacterium | reverse complement strand
CGCGCGCCCGTCCTCGGAGTCGTTCGCAGCCACGGGATTGAACTGGCTGAGGGAAACCGCGCGCATGCGAGAGCCGTTGATCCCCGCGAGCTCGAACAGCCGGACCACGCTCGCGGCGCGGGCGCCCGCCAGCTCCCAGTTGGTCGGGTAGCGGCGCGCCAGTCCGCCGCTGATGGGTACGTTGTCCGTGTGGCCCTCCACCTCGACCCGGTGCGGGGATCGCCCGAGCTGACCGGCGACCTTTCGGAGTATCTGGCTACCGCCGTCGTTCAGCGTCGCCGACCCGGACGGGAACAGGATGTCGTCGGAGACGTTGACGCGGATGCCATCGCGCAGCTGTTCGATCTGGATCTCGCCCGAGGCCAGCTCGGACTGGAGATCTGACACCAATCCCTCGTAGGTCCCGCGCAGCTCGGAGACCTCGTCCTGCTGGGCAAAGAGTTCCGTCTCGAGCAGCTCCTGCGACAGCATGAGCTTCCGCATGCTCTTCTCGAGGCCGGCCTTCTCGTTGGCCAGGACGTCGCGCTCCTGGAGCATGCTGTCGTAGGTTCCACCGGTCACGCAGGCCAGGGGTCCGGCGAGCAGCACCGCGGCGGCCAGTGCGCGCGCCAGGCCCAGCCTGCCCAGCGACGCGCCTTCGATCGTGCTTCGAGTAGCGAACATGCGATTCCCCTTCTTGTGACAGACAGCTCCGACTCGGGGAGCCGGGCTGAGACTTTCCGGAGTATCGGCGCTGCTCGGGATGGAACTGTGATGCGGATCACCCTCGGGGCCGACGTGGGCGCTCAGCCGCCTATTTGACCTCGCGAACCGAGCAGGAATGCCATGTTAGGCGCCGTAGTCGCCGGTCGGGTAGGTCGGGTAGTCCCCCTCGGCGTGTCCGTGTTCGGACACATGCACGATCGCGTCCGCCATGATCTCGAGTGCTTCGCGCAGCACGCTCTCCTCCATGTTCAGCGCGGGGTACATGCGTACGGTGACTTCTCCGTTGTCGCAGATTGGATACGCGCCGTTGCGAAGCATGGCGCTCCGCACACCGCGCGAGATCCACCAGTCCTCGCCTCCGTCCGGGTCGCGGAAGGAGACCCCCATCAAGAGACCCAGGGTGCGTGCCTGGCTGACGATCGGGTACTTCTCAAAGCTCTTTAAGATGGGCGCGGCGATCTCACCCAACATCGCGGCGTGCTCCACCACGCGATCGCGCGCGAGGATCTCGAGCGTCTTGAGAGCGGCGGCACAGCCCGCCGGCGTGGCCGCGAAGGTGCTTCCCGTCCCGGATTGCGGGTTGTCTCCCAGGATCTCGTCGCGGGCGGCGACACCGGCACACGGCTCGATGCCCCCCGAGAGGTTCTTCCCGACGACGAGGAGATCGGGGATCACGTCGTAGTGCTCGACGCCCCACATGCGCCCCGTTCGTCCGAGGCCCGTCAGCACCTCGTCCGCGATCATCAGCCAGTCGTTGCGGTCGCAGAGCTCGCGAATGCCGCGTATGAAATCCCGAGTCGGAATCCAGTTGCCGCCTTCCGCGAGCCCGGGCTCGATCAGGACCCCCGCGATGCTCTCCTTGGGCGCGATGCATTTCGGGATGTGGTTCTCGAGGTACCAGAGGCAATACTCGACGTACTGATCCTCGCTCATGCCGGCGGGGAGACTCTCGCTGTATGGATACGGCGCCTTGATGACCCCACCGGTCCACGCCTCCAGGTAGAGATTCCTGTTGGCGTCGTAGCCGCTCATCAGCTTGCCGGCGATCGACTCGCCGTGGAAGGCGGAGCCGAAGGCGATGACGTAGCGGCGGCGCTTGTGGCACAGCGCGATGTAGGCCGCCGCCTCGGCGGCCTACGTGCCCGACACCTCGAAGCTGAAGCGGGGTAGCTCCCGACCGGGCATGAGATCGGCCAGTTTCTCCGCCAGCTCGTAGCGGAGCGGGTGCTCGTAGTGGAAGCCGTAACGCAGATGCGCCTGATGGACGGCTTCGATGACCTCGGGGTGGGCGTTCCCGATCGGGTTCGTGGCCCAGCCGTTCTGGAGGTCGATGTAGCGGTGGCCGTCGAGATCCCACACGAAGTCGCCTTGCGCCCGATCGAGAATGAGCTGCGTGGGTCGTAGGTGTCCCTTGCGATGCGCGGCCTCCGCCTTCTCCCGATAGGTCGCCCCGCCTCGGAAGAGGGGGATCCCGCGCTCGAGCATCGCGATCGTGTCCTTGCTGGGGATGTCTCGACTCATGCCCGTCCTCCCGCGCGATCCGAGCTTTGCGGATCCGAGAAACCATGATACTAGTTTGGCTCTCGCAGGGGCAGCGCCGACGCCCCTTCGGAGGAGCCGGCCATGGCGATCTACCAGGGCCCCGTGTTCGACGCCGACAACCACTACTACGAGGCGCACGACGCATTCATCCGCCACGTGCCCCGGCGCATGCGTTCCCGCTGTGTCGAGTGGGTAGAGCTCGAGGGCGGGCGCAAGTATCAAGTGGTCGGCGGCAAGCTCGATCGATCCGGGAACCCCACTTTTGATCCCATTTCCAAGCCTGGCGTCCTTCGCGAGTACTTCAGCGGCAATCCGCGCGGCATGACCAGCGCCGAGCTGATCCGCTCCTCGCTCGAGCCGATGCCCCCCGAGTACATGGACCGCGACGCCCGGATCGTGCGGATGGACGAGCAGGGCCTCGACGGCGCGTGGCTTTTCCCGACCCTGGGCGTTCTCTACGAGGAGCCCCTGAAGAAGGACGTGGATGCGCTGTGCACCGCGTTCACCGCCTTCAACCAGTGGCTCGAAGAGGACTGGGGCTTCAACTACAAGGACCGCATCTTCACTTCGCCCTACATCTCGCTGGCCGACGTCGACTGGGCGTGCGCGCAGCTCGAGTGGGCGCTGGAACGCGACGCGCGCATCCTGGTGATGCGCCCGAGCGCGGTGTTCACGCGGAACGGGCCGCGCAATCCGGGCCACAAGGACTTCGATCCCTTCTGGGCGCGGGTGAACGAGGCCGGCATCACCGTCGTGACTCACATCGGCGCCACCCGGCACGACAGCAACGGCTACGACGTCAAGAACATCGACATCCTCAGCCTCGGGCGGCGGCCGAGCGTCACCAACTTTCACCGCGCCCGGAACATCAACGATTTTCTCGCGAGCCTGGTCTTCGACCGGCTGTTCGAACGCTTCCCCAACCTCCGGGTGGCGTCGGTCGAAAACGGCGCCGAGTTCCTGGGCGACCTGTTGCGCAGCTTCGACCGCACCAAAGAGCGCCTCCGCGACTACTTCAAGGACGATCCGACCGACAGCTTCCGGGAGCACGTCTGGATCAATCCCTTCTGGGAAGACGACATCGCCGAGGTGATCGAGCACATGGGCGCCGAACGGGTGATCCTCGGATCGGACTGGCCCCACATGGAAGGGCTGGAGCGCCCCCGAGACCTCCGCGAGGAGGTGGACGGGATCCCGGCCGCGGATCAGGAGAAAATTCTCTACACCAACGTGGCGGCGCTGAACGAGCGGCGGCCCCTGTGAGGCGATGGGAGAAGAGCCGGTGACCGGCATCGACGGACGCGATCTCATCTCGCCGCGTGCCTACGGGGAGCGCGGCATCCCTCACGATCAATGGAGCGAACTCCGTCGGTTGGACCACCTGCACTTCTGCGAGCCGCCCGGCTTCGCTTCCTTCTATCCCATCGTGCGCCACGAGCACATCTGCGAGATCTCCAAGCAGCCGGATCTGTTCTGGAGCCGCTTCGGCATCGTCCTGGAGAGCCAGCAGCAGAAGCTCATCCTCGACGACGAGAAGGGCCTCGGAAGCGTGCGCGTGATCATCGGGATGGATCCGCCCGAACACCGTGCATACCGCAAGGTCGCGGCTCCGTGGTTCACTCCAAAGGCCGTGACGGGCGTCGAGCCGGTGGCGGCGAAGAGCGCGCGGGGCCTGGTGGACCGGCTGGTCGAACGGGCCCGCGGAGGCGAAGGCGAGTGCGAGTTTGCGAACGAGATTGCGGCCGCGCATCCGCTTCGCGTCCTCTCGACCATCCTCGGCGTGCCTCGTGAGCAGGAGCAGCAGATCCTGACGCTCACCAAACAGCTCTTCGCGGCGGACGATCCGGATCTCCAGCGCGAAGGGGACGACCGGAAGAAGGCGGCGGAGGCGTTGGTGGTCGACTTCTTCCAGATGTTCAACGCGATCATCGAGGATCGGCGGGCGAACCCGAAGGGCGACCTGGCGAGCGTGCTCGCCAATGGCCGGGTGAACGGCGAGCCGATGGGGTTGATGGAGACCCTGGGCTACTTCCTGATCACCTTCAGCGCCGGACACGACACCACCAAAAATGCCCTGGCCGGAGGGATCTGTGCCCTGGCCCAGCACCCCGAGGAGTTCGAGAAGCTGAAGCGCAATCCGGAGCTGATTCCCAGCGCCGTGGAGGAGATCATCCGCTGGACCTCGCCCGTGAACTACATGAAGCGGGTGGTGGGGGAGGATCTCGAGTTCCACGGCCAGAAGCTCCGCAAGGGGGACAACGTCGTGCTCTTCTACGCTTCGGCGAACCGCGACGAGGCGGTCTTCGACGACCCGTTCAGCTTCCGCGTGGACCGAAACCCGAATCGTCATCTCGGGTTCGGCATCGGCGAGCACTTCTGCCTCGGCGCCCACCTGGCACGCGAATCGCAGCGCGCGCTGCTGCGTGAGCTCGTCGGCCGGATCGACTCCCTCGAGCTCGCTGGGGAGCCCGAACGGATCCAATCCAGCTTCGTGGTGGGCTTGAAGAAGCTGCCCCTGCGCTATCGCGTAAGCAAGGCCGTGTAGGGGATTCATGTCGGACGAAGGCGACTACAAGCACATCCTCTTCTCCGTCGAAGACGGGGTGGTGACGATTACCCTCAACCGCCCGAAGCGGATGAACGCCTTCACCTTTCCCCTCGGAGTGGAGTTGGAGCGCGCCTACGCGCGCTGCGACGCGGACGACTCGGTCCGGGCCGTCGTCCTTACCGGCGCCGGAAAAGCCTTCTGCGTGGGCGCGGACATGGGCGGTGGCGACAAGACCTTCGACGACGTGGACGGCGCGAAGCGCGCCGCCGATCCCGGGCACGCGGTCCGCCGCCTCGCCGCATGGCAGGTGCGCAAGCCCGTGATTGCGGCGATCAACGGGCACGCGGTCGGGGTGGGGCTCACGCTCGCGATGCAGTGCGACCTGCGCCTCGTGGCCCGAGACGCGAAGCTGGCGTTCTCGTTCGTGCGTCGCGGCATCATTCCGGAGCTGGGTTCGCACTCGATGCTGCCGCGCGTGATCGGATTCTCGCGCGCCGCGGATCTGTTGCTCTCCGGGCGCACGATCCGGGGCGAGGAGGCCGCCGCGTTGGGGCTGGCCTCGGAGGCCCTGCCTGCGGAGAAGGTCCTGCCCCGATCGCGGGAGTGGGCCCGCGATGTCGCGGTGAACGCCGCTCCGGCGTCCGTCGCCATCGCGAAGCGGCTTCTCTGGGAAGGAGTCACCGAGACACCGCGCGAGACGATGGCGAAAGAAAAGACGCTGCTTGCGTGGGTGGGGAAGCAGCCCGACGCCGCCGAGGGTGTCCGTTCCTTCCTGGAGCGTCGCGCGCCCGAGTGGAAGCTCCGCGCGAGCACCGATCTGCCCGAGTGGCCGGAGGTAGACCGATGAAGCTCGGACTGATGCTCGGATATTCGGGCGCGGAGATGAAGCTGCCCGTGGAACGGGTGCAGCGTGCCGAAGCCCTGGGCTTCGATTCGGTCTGGACGGCGGAGGCCTACGGCTCCGACGCGACCTCGCCGCTCGCGTACTTGGCCGCGGTGACCACGCGGATCCGGCTCGGAACGTCGATCATGCAGCTGGCCGGGCGGACGCCCACCATGGCGGCCATGCAATCCGCGACCATCGATGCCCTGGCCGGGGGCGATCGCTTCATCGCAGGCCTCGGCGTGAGCGGGCCCCAGATCGTCGAAGGCTGGTACGGCCAGCCCTGGGGCAAGCCCTATTGGCGGATCCGTGACTACGTCTCGATCATGCGCAAAGTCTTCGAGCGCGAGGCGCCGGTCACCCACGAGGGCCGGGAGATCTCGCTTCCCTACCGGGGCGAAGGCGCGATGGGCATCGGAAAACCCCTCAAGTCAATTCTTCACATGAACCCTAAGATCCCGATCTGGCTGGGCACGGGCAGCGAGAGCAACGTCCGGCTCACGGCGGAGATCGCAGACGGCTGGTTCCCGCTGGCGTTCGTCCCCGGCATGATGAACCTCTACCGGCCGTGGCTGGAGGAAGGTTTCAGGCGGGCCGGTGGCGGCAAGAATTTCGCGGACTTCGAGATCCAGCCCATGATCTCGGTCCTCGTCACCGACGACGTGCGGCGAGCCCTCGCGCGCATGAAGCCCGGCATCGCCCTCTACGTGGGCGGCATGGGCCACCGCGACAAGAACTTCCACAACGACATGATGGTGCGCCGGGGCTACCCGGAGGCGGCCGCGAAGATCCAGGAACTCTACCTGGCGGGCCGCAAGCGCGAGGCGATCGAAGCCGTCCCCGACGACTACTGCGACGAGGCGGCGCTGGTGGGGTCGCAGCAGCGAATCCGCGACCGCTACAAGGATTGGGAGAGCTCCGGCGCCACCGGTTTGACGCTCGCGAGCCTTCAGCCGGAAGGGATGGAGCTGATGGCGGAGCTTTCGGGAAGCCGCGACCGGGCCGCCTGAGGTCCGAGGTCGCTCGGAGGCAAGCATGACCGATGCTACGGCGAGCCCGTCGAACGCGGAGCCGGCGCTCCTCGAAGAGACGAGCGGCGGCGTCCGAATCCTGACGCTGAATCGTCCCGCGAAGAAGAACGCGCTCTCGAGCGATCTCGTGCAGGCCATCGTCGAGGGCTTTGCTGCGGCCGCGGCGGACGCCGACGTCCGGGTGATCGGGCTCACCGGCGCGGGGGACGCCTTCTGCTCCGGCGCGGATTTGACGGAACCCAGGCCCGCGGCCGGCGAATTTTCGGGGCGCGCAAAAATGGCGGACGCGGCCGTCCGGATGGTGTCGGGCATTCGCGTGGACTGCGAGAAGCCCGTGATTGCCGGCGTCGGCGGAAT
>JAZFUU010000124.1:0-13874 GCA_036447375.1 Myxococcota bacterium | reverse complement strand
ATTGTCACGCTCTTCCGTCCGTGTTCGATCGCGAACGAGAGGGCAGCGCGAACCAGGCGTTCGGTTCCCTCGCGGGAAATGAGCTTGATGCCGATCCCAGAAGTTTCGGGAAATCGGATCTTATCGACGCCCATCTCCTCTTGAAGAAAGCGGATAAGCTTCCGTGCCTCGGGCGATTCCGCTCGCCACTCGACCCCCGCGTAGATGTCCTCGGAATTCTCGCGGAAGATGACCACATCGACATCTTGCGGATTC
This sequence comes from Myxococcota bacterium, assembly GCA_036447375.1. Classification (GTDB taxonomy): domain Bacteria; phylum Myxococcota_A; class UBA9160; order UBA9160; family SMWR01; genus JACZXC01. The sequence continues at coordinate 13,619 of JAZFUU010000124.1, read as the reverse complement.
TTCACGGGACTCGGGACGCCGGGATACCAGCGCACCGGGCGCAGGCAGACGTACAGGTCGAGAAGTTGTCGCAGAGCCACGTTGAGGCTGCTGAAACCGCCCCCCACCGGAGTGGTGAGGGGGCCCTTGATTCCCACGCGATACTCCCGGAATGCCTCCAGGGTGGCTTCCGGGAGCCACTCTCCGGTCCGGTCGAAAGCCTTCTGGCCCGCGAGGGCTTCGATCCACTCGAGCTTGCGTGTGCCCCCGTAGGCCTTCTCCACCGCCGCGTCGAAGACACGGACCGAGGCCGCCCAGATGTCCGGTCCGGTGCCATCGCCCTCGATAAAGGGAATGATGGGCCGGTCGGGCACCGTCAGCTCTCCGCCGGCCGCGACCCGAATCGGCTCCCCGTCCACGGGGACCTGGGCTTTGTCGCGATTCGCCATGACGGGCATCGATATACGGGATCCGCGGCTCGCGCGCCAGCACGACTCGGCGCGGCCGAGCAGAGTGCCGAGATCGCTCGCTGGGACGGCTGTGGGGCACCCGCTCAAGCAACGGGTAGGGCTGCCGCTGAGAGGGCTGGGGCGGAACTCGAGGTCAAGAACGATGGCTGATGAGGCCGGGAGCCCTGGCGAAGGTCGGTGGGGGGGAGCACGCACCGAACTCTGGTTGAGTCTCGCCCTGATCGTGGCCACGATCGAGGTCTACTGGCCGGTTTCTCTACACGGCTTCCTCAATTTCGACAGCCCTGATTACGTCACCCGGAATTTCCACGTTCTCGGTGGGCTCGTCGCTTCCGAGGTGCAGTGGGCGTTCACCACGCTGTTCTTCGCGAACTGGTCTCCGCTGACGTGGCTTTCCCACATGCTCGACGTCGAACTCTTTGGCTTGTGGGCGGGCGGGCATCACATCACAAGCGTCGTGCTCCATTGCGCGAATTCGTTGCTGCTGTTCTTCGTGCTGCGCCTGATGACGGGGACCATCTGGCGGAGCGCCTTCGTCGCCGCTCTGTTCGCCATGCACCCACTGCACGTGGAGTCCGTCGCCTGGGTGGCGGCGCGCAAGGACGTTTTGAGCGCGTTCTTCGCCCTCCTGGTGATCGGCACCCACACTCTCTGGACTCGGCGGCCGAGTCGTGGACTTTTCGTTCTGACCCACGTGTTCTTCGCCCTGGGTCTGATGGCCAAGCCGATGTTGGTCACACTCCCCTGCGTGCTGATGCTGTTGGACTACTGGCCCCTCCAGCGTCTGGAGGTACGGAATTTTCTGGCCCGGGGTCGCGAGAAGGGGCTGCTCTTCGGCTTGTCGATGGGCTCTTGCATCCTCACGCTACTGGCACAGTCGAGGAGCGAGGCCATCGCCAACCTCAGCGACGTCTCGATCGGGCTCCGAATCGGCAACGCACTGATCGCCTATGCCGGCTATCTCGGCAAGACGGTCTGGCCCCAATCTCTTGCGATTTTCTACCCGTTGCCCGATGCCTGGCCGCTCTCTCAGATCGCCGTCGCCGCGCTGGTCGTCCTGGGACTCACCGCACTGGCATTCCGGATGGCGCCGTTTCGACGCTACCCGCTGGTGGGATGGCTCTGGTTCGTCGGAACGTTGCTGCCGGTCGTCGGATTGGTGCAAGTGGGCAATCAAGCGATGGCGGATCGCTACACCTACATCCCCCTGATCGGGATCTTCATCGTTGCCGCCTGGGGATCCGAGGATCTGGCCCGGCGCATCTCCCGAGGAACGCGCTGGGTCCCCGTGTTTGCGACGGCCAGCCTGATGGCGCTTGCCACGGTGACGTCGCTGCAACTCGCCCACTGGGAATCCAGTGAGAAGATGTTTCGTCACACCCTGGCGGTCGCTCGCGACAGTCCCCTGGCGCGAAACAATCTGGGCTCGGCGCTCCTCGAGACAGGCGATCTCGAGGCTGCCATCGTTCAGTTCGAGCACGCGGTCGCGCTCGATCCGCAGAACTCCCGGGCGCTGGCGAATCTGGGAACCGCGCAGCTACGGTCGGGACGGCCCACTCGGGCGCTGCCCTACTATCGGTCCGCGATTCGAGCGAAGTCAGACAACGATATCGCGCTCCGCGGCCTGGGTGCCGCCCTGGGCGCACTGAAGCGAAACGAGGAAGCGATGGCCGCGGTGCGGCGCGCCCTGGATCTGCGTCCGGACCGCCCGGCCGCCTGGGCGCTGATGGGCAAGCTCGCCAACGCGTCGGGCGATCCCCAGGCCGCGATCGGTTATCTCGAGTCGGCTCTGCGGATCGATCCGACTTCGCTGCGGACCCGGCGAGATCTGTACTCGATCTATCGCGATCAGGGCCGCGTGAACCGTGCCGTCGAGCAGCTCGGCCAGATCCTCCAGTTGGCACCCGCCAATTTTTTCGCGTTGAGCCAACTCGCCTGGATCCACGCGACCTGCGCGGATTCCGCGCATCGCGATGGGTTCCGCGCTCTGGAGCTCGCCCGTCGGGCCTGCGCGGGTTCCGCCGATCCGTCGGTGATCTGCCTCGACATCACCGCTGCAGCCCTCGCCGAAATCCGGCGCTTTCCCGAAGCCATCGAACTCACACAACGCGCCATCTCGATCGGAGACCAGAAGCGAGCCGACGAATTGGCCATGCGATTGCACGTGTACGAATCGGGCCAAGCCTACCGCCAACACTAGCCCGCTTCCGCGGCGCAGTTTCGCTCATGGTTGTCGCGCGCCACGGCGTAGTCTGGATTGATGCCGAGCGCGCGTTGTAGCGCCGCGCAAGCGTGTTCGACGCGATGTTGGGCAAAGCGCAGCGTGGCGAGGTTGTTCCAGGCGCGGAAGTTCATCTCACCGCTGAGATGCAGCGTGCGTACCAGGGCAGCCTCTGCCTGCTCCAGCCGCCCGAAGCTGAGATACGCCACACCGACGTTGTTGAGCGCACGGATGTTTTCGGGGTCGAGCGCCAGGGCGTCCTCGAAGTATACGAGCGCCTCGCCCCAGTTCTGCGCCTTCGCGCGCAGCACGCCCAGCCGGTAGTGCGCCATCGAACTCTCGGGTTCGACGGCGAGCGAATTTCCATAGAGTGCCTCGGCATCTCTCCACACCGACACCTGGGCGGCGCTCACCAGCACGAGCGTCACTGCCCAGGCCGCCGCTGCGGGCACGGGGAAACGCACTTTCGCCGCCCTACCCGCCCGGGCGACCAACGCCACGATCGCGACGCAGGCGCCCAGGATCGGCAGCGAGGCGTAGCGATCTGCCGCCACACCCATGCTCTCAACAGCGAGGGTGGACGGAGCCAGCATCGCGTAGAACCAGGCCAGGCCGGCGCACACCTGGCGCACCGTCTCGTTCCAGTCCGCCAGCCGGTCGCGCAGGGCGAGCGCGCCCAGGCACGCGACGCCCGCGAGCAGCAGCCAACCCAGGACATCGACCGCGCCGCCGGGCGCGAGACGCTCGATGGAGAGGTCGTTCGGAACGAAGAAGACTCGCAAATACTCGAGACCCAGACCGGGCAGCGACCACAGGGCGTCTGCGGTGTTGCCTCCGTCGACGACACCGAGCTCTGCGCCCAGCAGCGTGAGCCGCAGTCCCGCGTACGTGCACGCGGTGCCCACGAGAGCCAACAGGGGCACGCGCGCCGAACCCAGCCGCCCGAGAGCCAGAGCCCAGATGGCGAGCCCGGCGGGCAGGAGCGCCGCAGCCTCCTTCGACCCAAGGGAGAGTGCGTAGCTCACCGCGGCCAGCGCCGTCAGAGCCGCCCGTTCGCGGCGACCGTCCGCTGCAACGGCGCGCAAGAAGGCACCGCTCGACAGCAACGCAAAGAGCATGCACAGCAAATCACCACGTGCGGAGACGTAGCAGACCGCTTCCGTCTGCAGCGGGTGCAGCGCGAAAAGCGCCGCCGACGCGAACCCGAGACGTGCGTCGCCCAACATCTGCGTACAGACCCATCCGGCCAGCAACACACACAGCATCGCGATCAACAGATTGTGGGCGTGCATCGCCGCGGCCCCGCGCTCGAAGAGCGCGTCGTCGAGGAAGTACGACAGGAAAAGCAGCGGCCGGTAGCTCTCGTAGGGAACCGGGATCTTTGCGCTGTGGAGAAGGCTGCGATCCATGAAGTCGTGCTGGGTCGCAAGCAGACTGCTCAGCAGCGGCGCTTCGAAATGCGAACGGTCCACCACGTTCGAAAAGTCGTCCCAGACAAAGCCGTGACCGAGGCACCGGGCGTAGACCGCCCCGAAGACCAGTAGGAGCGCGAGCCACGCCACGGGCGGAACGCGGCCGGCCTCCCACCTCCCGAACCCAATCCAGAACCTTCGCATAGCAACCGGTGGAATCGGTCCACCGATCCGCTTTCTTGAGTAGATTCAGATAGTTCCGCGAGCGGCTGCCAGCTCGCGGAGGCTCGGGATCAGCGCGCCTCGGGAGGCGAACTCACTTCACCTCGGGCGGACGCGCAACCCGGAGTCCCAGATCCCGGAGCGCCTCCGCGGAAACCTCCGCCGGCGCGCCCATGAAGATGTCCTGGCCACGCTGGGTTTTCGGAAACGCGATGACGTCCCGCAGGCTGGACGCACCCGCCAGGACCATGACCCAGCGATCGTAGCCATAGGCGAACCCGCCATGAGGCGGAGCCCCCGAATCCAGTGCGTTCAGAAGAAAGCCGAAGCTCTCCTCGGATTCTCGCTTGGAGTAGCCGAGGATCTCGAAAATACGTCGCTGCACGTCGCTGCGGTGATTTCGCAGACTCCCCGAACCGAGCTCGACTCCGTTCAGAATCACATCGTAGTGGGTCCCTCGAACGCTTTCGGGTTCGAGCTCGAGCCGCGAAAGATCGTCTTCCCGAGGCGCAACGAACGGCTGGTGGCAGGACACCAGCTGCCCTCGTTCGTCCCGCGTGAAGAGCGGGAAATCCACCACGAACAGCACGTCCCAGGGACGCGATTCGACCCGACCCAGGTCGCGGCCGAGATCCGTTCGAAGTCGCGCCAGGATCGCGTTCGTCCGATCTGCGTCGTCGGCCTGAAAGAACAGCAGGCTGCCCGGCCGGGCACCGGTGCGTTCGGAGATCGCGGCTCGTTCCGAATCGGACAAGAACTTCGCGATCGGGCTCTGCCAGGTCCCGTCGCTGCCCACGCGGATCCAGGCGAGGCCCCGAGCGCCGAGTTCCTTTTTGACAAAGCGCTCCAGACGATCGATCGCGCCCCGTCCCAACTCCGCCGCGTCGTGAATCGGCAGACACTTCACGATCCCCCCGGCGTCCACGGCCGAGCGAAACGCCCGGAACCCACTCTCGCGAAATGCGTCGGTCAGCTCGACCAGTTCGAGCTGGATTCGGGTGTCGGGGCGATCGGACCCGAAGCGCGCCATCGCTTCCGTGTAGGAAATGCGTGGGAAGGGCCGAGGTAGATCGACTCCCGCGGCCTCGGCACAGGCCCGGACGGTGACCTGCTCGAGCACGTCCAGCACGTCGTCGACGCCGACGAAGGACATCTCCAGGTCGACCTGGGTAAATTCCAGCTGCCGATCGGCCCGTTGGTCCTCGTCGCGGAAACAGCGAACGATCTGGAAATACCGGTCGAACCCTCCGATCATGAGCAGCTGCTTCATGATCTGAGGCGATTGGGGAAGCGCGTAGAACGATCCCGGCTGGAGCCGGCTCGGCACCAGGAAATCCCGCGCTCCTTCGGGCGTCGACTTCGCCAGCATCGGGGTCTCGATTTCGAGAAAGTCGAGGTCGGTCAATGTCTCGCGCACGGCTCGGGCCAGGCGGTGTCTCAGACGAAGCGTCCGCTGGAGGGGCGGGCGGCGCAGATCCTGAATCCGGTAGCGGAGGCGGGTCCCCTCGTCGGCCTCGGTCTCTTCTTCGATCGCGAACGGGAGTGGCGTCGCGCGATTGAGCAATCGAAGCTCGCGGACCTCGACCTCGATCTCGCCGGTGGGCAGCTTCGCGTTGACGGTCTCGGGGGAGCGTCGCTGGACGACTCCCCGGACCATGATTACGTACTCGGCTCGCAACTCTCCAGCCCGCTCATGACACTCCGGTGAGAAGTCGGGCCTGAAAACTACCTGGACGAGATTCTCACGGTCCCGCAGATCGACGAAGATCACGCCCCCGTGATCGCGGCGCCGATGAACCCAGCCGGCGAGCACGACCTCCTGGCCGACGAGGGCGACACTCATCTCGCCTGCGGCGTGGGTGCGCCGAAGATCGGCCAATGTGTCGAGATTGGACGGATCGCGCGTCACGACTCTCCCCAGACGCGCAACGCGCCTCGGCGCGCCCTTCGGGCTTGCGCTTGAATCAGCAACTCGGTTAGCAGAGACCCCGAGCAGTCGCCAGCGAACCGGCCCGCCGACTCACAACTCCCGCGGTGCCGGAGACCCGTGCGCCCATGCGAAGGGAGGGTCTCAGTCGTTCAGATCCGAAGCGCTGCACACGCAGTTGCGGCCGAGCGACTTGGCCCGATACATCGCCTTGTCGGACAGGTCGAGCAAGCCGTCCCGGTCGCGCCCATGCTGCGGATAGGCCGCAACGCCAATACTGATGCTGAGTCGGATCGGCGCACCGGCTCCGCCTTCGAAGAGCGTTTCCGCGACGGTCCGCCGAATCCGCTCGGCGATCACCAACGCGGCGTCGAGTTCCGTGTCCACGAGTAGAATCGTGAATTCGTCGCCGCCGAATCGCGCCAGGGTATCGACCTGGCGAATGCACTGCAGCAACACCTCACTCAGCCGGCGCAGCGTCTGCGATCCGATCAGGTGTCCGAATCGATCGTTCACCAGCTTGAAGCGATCGAGGTCGAGAAACAGGACACAGAGATCCTTTCCATACCGTTCCGCTCGTTGGATCTCCCGCTCGGTCGCTCTGATGAGGTAGCGCGCGTTGTACACCTCGGTGACGTCGTCGATGAACGCGCGCTCCTTGGCGAGGACGAAGCGCTCGGCGTTGTTGACAGCCAGTTCGGCGTGGGCGGCGATCAGGCGAACCCGATCGATCTCGTCCGGTCCGAACGGGCGCCCATCTTCGAAGATCCAGATCACCCCGGATTCGACCTCATGACCGTTCACCGGGACCACCAATGCGGGGCCGGAATCGACCTCGACCGCATCGAAGGCCTCGTGAAGGGCGCCCTCCGAGACGACTTCGATTCGATGGGCGACCGGTTCCACCGGCTTCTCACCCAGCAGTGCGTCGCGCAGGACCTGCGCTTCCCCCTCAGAGAAGCCCCGAAAAGAAACCGCCTCGGATTCCGGTACCGAGCTGCGGCGAAACAAGGTCAGGCCGCGCCGACGCGGAAGCACGCCGAGGAGCAGGTCCAACGCCAGGCCGTACACCTCGCCCGAGTCCAGGCAGCGCATCAGGATCTGGCACGACTCGACCGTATCGAGCGCTTCGCGCAGGCGTTCGTTGTCCGCGGCAAGGCGCCTTCGGGCCAATAGACGGTCAACCACCCGCTCGAGCTCTTCGAGGCAGATCGGCTTGGACAGGGTTTCCGCGGCCCCCATACGCCGGGCCTCCATCGCGCTCTCGTCCGAGGCGTCGGCGGTCAGGGCGACGAACTCGGTCTCCGGATGGACTCCACGAACCCGTTCGAGCAACTCGAGACCCGAAAGGCCGGACAGGGTGAGATCGGAGACGACCAGATCCGCCGGTTCCCGGTCCAGCGCCGCCAACGCCGCCTCTCCGCTCTCGCAGCATTCGACGAACACACGGGTCTCGAGACCGCGGCGTACCCGTTCGCGGATGGCCTGATCGCGATGGACCACCACCACTCGAGCCAGTCTGTGCGAATTGGCTTCCACTCCCCTCCCCATTTCCCCGCCCATCGAATCGGCGAGCGGAGTTGCGTGCTTGAGAGCCTCAGCCCGGGGAAAATAGCCCCTCTGAGCCCGGCGGCGACGAGGGGGGCCACGGGTCCGGGAATCGTGGGAATCCGGCTCCCGTATGCCCTCAGAACGGGTTTCATGAATAATGTGGGCTGGACCCAGGGGGAATAGGAACGCCGATGGACCATCTCCAGCTCGGGCTCGACAACTACCGGAAGCAGGTCGAAGTCTTTCAGTGGAACCTGCCGGACCGATTCAATTTCGGACGCGATGTGGTGGACCGCCACGCGGAAAACCCCACACGCCCCGCCGTTCTGTGGAGAAACGCCGATGGCCTCGAACGCCGGCTCAGTTTCCTGGAGGTAGCCCGGGGCTCCAACCGCGTCGCCCACGCCTTTCGCTCCCGTGGCCTTCGTGCCGGTGACCCCGTCGTGGTCATGCTCCCGCGAATCCCCGAGTGGCAGCTCGTGACGCTCGGGGCCCTCAAGGCGGGTCTGCTGGTGATCCCGAGCTCCACCCTCCTGCGCCCCAAGGACATCGCCTATCGCGTACAGCACAGCCGCGCCGTCGCCATCGTCACGACTCGCGAGCAGGCGGCGGTGGTGGATAGCGTGCGCTCAGAACTCGACAGCGTGCGCCACTACTTTGCCCAGGACGCACCCGACGTCGAGGGCTGGACCGATCTGGGCCCGGCGATCGAGGCGGAGCCCGACGACGACAGCGCCGGATGCGCGACACGGGCATCGGACCCCGCCCTCGTCTACTACACCTCCGGCACCACGGGCCCCCCCAAAGCCGTTCTACACAACCACGGGTATACCTACACCCAGCGCTACACATCCGCGATCTGGCATGCGGCCCGAGCCGGGGATCGCCTTTGGACGACCAGCGACACGGGCTGGGCCAAGGCGGCATACGGGGTGATCTTCGGACCCTGGAGCACCGGCGCGGAGGTATTCCTCTACGACGGGCGATTCGATGCCCGCCGCCAACTCGACCTTCTCGCCGAGGTGGCACCCCAGGTTTTCTGTGCGCCGCCCACCGAATTTCGCCTGCTCGTCAAGCAGGACCTCAGCGGGGTCCGGTTTCCCAATCTGCGCGAGTGTGTTTCCGCCGGGGAGCCCCTCAACCCGGAGGTCATCCGAGCCTGGCACGACGCCACGGGAATCACGATCCGGGACGGCTACGGACAGACCGAGACCATCCTGCTGGTGGGCAACTTTCCCGGCGTTCCCGTGAGACCGGGCTCCATGGGTCTGGCCATGCCGGGACACCGCGTCGAAGTGATCGACGACGCCGGCACCGCCCTGCCTCCCGGCGAGGTGGGCGATATCGCCCTGCACGGGGAGCCCCCGAGTCTATTCGTCGAGTACTGGAAAGACCCGGAGGCCACGCAACGCTGCCGTCGCGGAGACTGGTACGTGACCGGTGATCGCGCCTATCGAGACGAAGACGGCTACTTCTGGTTCGTCGCCCGCGCCGACGACGTGATCGTTTCGGCGGGTTACCGAATCGGCCCGTTCGAAGTCGAGAGCGCTTTGGTCGAACATCCCGATGTCGTCGAAGCCGCCGCCGTCGCCGCACCCGACCCCGATCGCGGTGCCATCGTCAAGGCGTATGTGGTGCTTCGCTCGGGAGTTCCGTCGACTCCCGCGACGGCGAAACGGCTCCAGGAACACGTCAAGACCGTCACGGCCCCGTACAAATACCCACGCGCGGTCGAATTCGTGGATTCGCTGCCCAAAACCGTGAGTGGCAAGATTCGCCGCATCGACCTGCGTCAGCGCTCCAATCGCTGACTCCGCTCTAGGACGAACTGCGGGATGCCGGCGGAAGCACCTGGGACCAGGTTCGACCCCGATCCCGACTGCGCAGGATCAAGCCTTCCTGGCCAACGATGAGGCCCAGTCGTTGTTCGCTCTCGAAGTCGACGTCTCGCATGAAGGTAAACAGCTTCGGAAAGCGGCCGTCACGGGGCACTTCCCAGCGGCCGCCGCCGTCATCGGAGAAGCGGATGAACCCCTTCTCTCCCACGGCGAAGGCGCTCTCTCCGAACGTCGCCACCGCGAAGAGCGCTTGCTTGCGGTCCATGACCCGATATCGCCAGGTGCGACCTCCGTCGGCTGTCCGCAACACCACGCCTCCCAACCCCGCGATCAGTCCGTTCTTGGGGTCCCGGAAGCGCACGGTGTAGAGGTAGGGATTCTGGATGACGCCGACGCGGATCATGGGTCCGTCGGCCCGACGCCCGTCCACCCACCGATCGAGGAAGGTCGGGTCGTCGTCGAGGAAGTCCTCATAGTCCCACGGCGGCTTACTGGGCACGCGGAAGCGATCGGAGAGGACTCCGGCATCTTCGAGAATCGACCGGATCTCGCCGATCCGCGCCGACACGATGTCGAACAGCGGATAGGGATCGCCGGGAGTCGCGAACTCGCGGATCTCCCGATCACTGGCAAAGGCTTCGATCAGGATGTTGAGATGGGTCTCGTTCTCGATCCGAGCCGAGAACGCCTCGAGCACCTTTCGATCTTCGGCGCCAATCTCGATCCCGTTGTGGGCGAAGGAGATGGGATCCATCCGGATATCTCCCAGAATTTCGCCGCGCTCCCAATTTTCTCCCCGGTCCTCACTGTGATAGATGTAGCCGAATTCACCCACAGACCAGCAGTATTGGGGCTGATCGGGCAGGCAGTACACGCTGTTTAACCCGACGTCCTCGTAGACTTTCTCGCCGGCCCGCACCTTTTCCTGATCGACGGAGTCGAGCCACACGTACTGGGGATGGTCGAAGGTCACGACAAGCGACTGATCCTCCCAGGTGCGCCCGCCATCCGAAGTGCGAATCCGCGTGCCCCAGATCCCGACCGCCCAGGCGTTCTGGGAGTCGATCGCATGAATTCCGAACAGATGGGAGTGCTCGTCGCGCTTGAGATTCGGTTGCTCGGCCCAGGTCTTGCCGGCGTCGTCGGTGCGAAGAATCGTCCCGAACTGACCCACCGCCCAGCCGTGCAGCGTATCGGCCATCGAAACCGAATACAGGGATGCGAGAGTGTCTGTGGCGCCCTTGCGCCAGCTATCGCCGCCATCTTCCGTCCAGTAGACGGCGCCGAGATAGCCGACGGCGACGACGTGGAGCTCGTCGGGTACCGAAACCGCGAAGAGGTTGTCGAAAATCGCGATCTCGCCCTCCGCGTACCGGGGACTGAAATCGAGGACATGGCATCCGATCGTGGCGACGGCGAGGGTCGCGCCGATCAGGGCGGAACGAACGCGTGAGGGGCGCATGGGAGGTACTCCTTGGAAGCGAGGGCGGAGAGCATCCGGACGTGCGCGCCCGCCGAGACCCTGTTCTGTAGACTAGGCATTCGCGCGCTGTCAAGGAAGGACCCGACGCCGGACTCCACTTCATCGCGTTCCAGGCCCCAGCGGGGAGCCATGGGACCCGCGCGACCCCTCCAGACGCGGCCCCGCCCGACGCCCGGGGAGTCTCGGATCGGCGGACCGAACTCCACATGAGCCGTCTGCGCTACGCGCACCGCGTCCTGGGCATCGAACAGGGCTTTCGGCTCCTCGCCTGCGCCTTCGCGGCGGCCTGCGACGGGATCTGGACGTCGATCCGCGGATCGATGGCACCGGCGGATGTCCGCCGGGCGAACCGAGACGCCTTTCGCGAGCGGACCGTGGCTCGCGTGGTCCGGACCCTCGGAACGCTCAAGGGGCCCTTCGCCAAGGCCGGGCAGTTTGCGGCGAATCGCCACGACGTGCTGCCGCCGTTCGCCACCGAAGCGCTGGCTTCGCTGCGCGACCGGGTACCGCCGATTCCACCGTCGCAGCTGCGATCGACGCTGGAAGCCGAGTTGGGGCGCGGGCTGACCGATCTTTTCACCGAGTTCGACCCGGAGCCGCTCGGAGCCGCATCGATCGCGCAGGTCCACCGGGCAACCCTTCCCGACGGCACCGCGGTGGTCGTGAAAGTCCAGTATCCCTGGCTCGAAGCCTCGCTGGCTGCCGACCTGGTCATTCTGCGCGTTCTTCTGGCGCTGTGGTCCCGGGTGGGTGGACCGTCGCGTTCCGCTCGGGCGCGGCTGCATCGCGAATTCGAAACCGGTCTCCGCGAAGAGTTGGACTTCGCGCGCGAGGCTCGCATGGCCGGAGAGATCGGGGCGAACCTTTCGCGAGATCCCCAGATCGTGGTGCCGCGCGTCATCGAAGGATATTCATCGGGTCGCGTCCTCACCGTCGAGTATCACGCTGCGGTCGCGATCAGCGATCGGTGTGCCCTCGATCGCCTGCAGGTCACACCCCGCACGGTGCTCGAGATCCTGATCCGTGCCTACACGAAGCAGATGTTCGTGGATGGCCTCTTTCACGCTGACCCTCACCCCGGCAACCTCTTTATCCTCGACGAGCCCGGGGCGCGGGAGCGGCCGCGGCTGCTATTCGTGGACTTTGGTCTGAGCAAACGCCTCGACCCCCAGCTCCGCCGCGAAATCCGCCGTGGCATTTACGCCCTGATGCAGCGCGACCTCGACGCGTTCATCGCTGCGATGGATCGCATGAAGATGGTCGAGTCCGGCCATCGCAACGCGGTGCGCACAGCGGTGGCTTCCATGTTCGAAAGAATCGGCGGCGGCCTCGAAATCGCCGGATCCCGGGTATTGCCTCTCAAGGACGAGGCGAAGGCGCTGCTTCAGACGACACCGGGACTTCAGCTCCCGAACGATCTGCTGCTCTACGCCAAGACCCTGGCGTATGTATTCGCCCTCGGCGCAGAGCTCGACCCCGATGTCGATTTGATGAGGCTCTCGCTGCCCGCGCTGCTGCGTTTCCTGGCCGAGCCGACCGACGAGAAATCGGGCTCCGCCCGCCGATAACCGGCCAGCCAGGCTAGGGCTTGCGGAGTCGCAGACCCTGGAGACGGATGAACCCGGTCGCGTCGCGCTGATCGTAGAGCGCGTCGGAGCCCGAGTCTTCAAAGGTCGATAGCTCGGGGTCATACAGTGAACAGGGGGAACGCCGGCCGGTCACGATCGCGCTCCCCTTGTAGAGCTTCAAGCGCACATCTCCAGTGACATTCTCCTGTGAGGCATCGATCGCGGCGCGCATGAAGTCCATCTCGGGCGAGTACCAGAAGCCGTTGTAGATCAGCTCGGCCAGCCGTGGAGCCAGCCGATCGCGTTCGTGCATCACATCGCGATCCATCGTGATGGACTCGATCGCGCGGTGTGCCTGATGCAATACGGTGCCAGCGGGTGTCTCGTAGACCCCTCGCGATTTCAGTCCGACGAACCGGTTTTCCACCATATCAACGCGACCGATCCCGTGGGCGCCGGCCAGGGCGTTGAGCCGGATCATCAAGGCGGCGGGAGTCAGGTCTTCGGCGTCGATCGAAATCGGCGTCCCGCGTCGGAATCCGATGACAACCTCCGTCGATTGATCCGGCGCGGCCTCCGCCGATTGGGTCAAGATGAACATGTCTTCGTCGGGTTCCCGCCACGGGTCCTCGAGAACGCCTCCTTCGAAGGACACGTGCATCAGGTTGCGATCGATCGAATAGGGCTTCTTCAGGGTCGCCGTGACCGGGATCCCGTATTTTTCACAGTAGGCGATGCAGTCGGACCGCGAGCGCAGATCCCACTCACGCCATGGAGCGATGACCGTCAGTTCCGGTGCCAGAGCGCGGAAGACGAGCTCGAAACGCACCTGGTCATTGCCCTTGCCAGTAGCGCCGTGAGCTACCGCATCGCAGCCCATCTCGCGTGCGACCTGCGCCTGATGAAAGGCGATGAGCGGTCGCGCGAGGGCCGTACCCAGCAGGTAGC
>JAZFUU010000123.1:0-6662 GCA_036447375.1 Myxococcota bacterium | reverse complement strand
GAGGTCGGCTTCTTCCAAGCGCACCAGGCGGTCACCCGGACGCAGGCCGGCGCTCTTCAACGGATTCGATCGATGCGCCCGGTAGAATTCCCCTGTGAGTGTCGGATAGCTCTCGGCGTCCGCGAGCGAGAGGCCGAGGGATGCATATCCTCCGCCTTCGATCTGCGTCTTCACGGCGAGGGCGAAGCAGAGCACCCAGAGGGGCACCAGAATCAGGACCAGCGCCTTGTCGAGCGGTGCGAAGCGGTTCAAGCGGGCGATCTCCCTGCGTGCACTGGTATCGGGATGGCACGATCGAACGAGTTCTTCTCACCCAGCGTCTTCAGAAGCTGCTCATGCGATGGCATTGTGGAATCCGAGCAGGCGATTGCTGATACGGATCATCCACGGGTTCAGGAACAGAAAGCGGTATCTCCAGATGGGCGAGTGGCATTCTTCGGGACTGAGGGTTCCGTCGAGGAGACCGGTGACGGCCTCGGCGGCGAATCCCCCGAGGCGGTCCAGGATGCGCTCGCCGATCTCCGGTGTCGCCCCGCCCGGAGCTCCGGAGTAGGTGCACTCGTCGAAGAACGCGACTCCCCGCCGGTAGGATTCAAGCATCCTTGGAAAACGCCCGGGATTGTCGCGGTCCGCCGGGTTTCGCGTCTTCTGGCGATTCTCGGACCAGGTGTCGACGGTCTGGCGCGGGAGCTGTTTGAAATCCGGATCGATCCAGTCGCCGTGCAGCGCCAGGAGCTGGGAAGTTTCGATCAGGCCGCCGTGCGTGTCGCCCTGGAGATCGTGACGCTGGATACCCGGGATGTCCGCCAGTACGTCGTCGAGATTCGACGTTCCGTCCGTGAGGCGTCGGATCAGAAGCGAGAAGAGCGACGCCATGCGGAGCCCGTAGCGCCGATTCGCCTTCTCGCAGGCCTTTTCGATCGCCAGGAAGTGGCGCGGCCCACCGTGGAAGTTGGAGATCATGACGTGCTCGAACCCCTGGGCGGACAGGGTGCGCGCGAGATCCGTGAGTACCGTGACGGTGGTCGACGGCTGAAAGTAGAGCGAGCCCGGCTGGGGAACCGTGTCGGTCGCTGCATAGATGAAGGGAAGCCTGAGGAACGTGCGTTCGCGGTGACGTTTCGGCAGGAAGCGCAACATGCGCTCGGCCAGGCCGTCTGCTTCGAGTGCGTCTGCACCCATGGGGAGGTGAGGACCGTGGACCTCGATGGGAGAGCAGGTGAGCAGCACCACCGCCTGGGATCGGTCGATGCGGTCGAAGCTCCGTTTCGTGAGAGTTTCCCAGGGAATCGAACGGGGATGCATTGCGGCGACCTCTTGGTTTTAACACGAACTGGTTTTAACACGAACTGGTTTTAACGCGAGCTGGTTTTGGCGCTAACCCACGGGCTTCGACGCGATCCTACCGACTCCGCCGCGTGTCGGCCCCGATGGGGCGGGGCGCGAGATGCTCGGGTCGCAGCCCCGACGCTTCGAGATCCGACGGAAGCGCCGCATCGACGATCAGGCCGGCGGCGGCCCGGGCGGCCCCGGACGAGGTCATGATTCCGAACCCGCCCTGGCCGGCGAGCCAGAAGAAGCCCGCGCGCTCGGGGTCCATTCCGATGACGGGGCTTCGATCGGGCACGAAACTCCGCAACCCCGCCCAGTGACCGCGGATGCGGCCGATCTTCACGGTGGTGGCGCGCTCGATGCGGTCGGCGGCGAGCGCGACCCCGAGGTCGTCGGGCGTCGCATCGCAGGGGGGGCTGGGCACTTCGTCGCACGGCGACGCCAGTAGCTGGGCTCCTTCGGGCTTCAGATAGAAGTCCTCATCGGCGTCGATCAGGCACGGCCAGCGCCGGATGTCGCTACCGGGCGGCGGATCGAAGGTGATCACCGTTCGCCGCAGCGGTTGCAGTCCGATGGGCCGGGCTCGCGCGATTTCGCCGACACGGTCCGCCCACGCTCCCGCCGCGTTCACCACCACCCCGGCTTGGTAGCGATCGCTTCCACACGCGATCTCCCACGCCTTACCGACGCGCTCGAGTCCGGTGACCTCGGCCCGGGCCACGATCTCGCCGCCCCGAGAGCGAAACCCGCGCAGGTAGCCATCGAGGAGTCCCGCCACGTCGATACTGCGCGCATTGGGCTCCACGACGCCGGACACGACGTAGTCCTCGCGCACCACCGGACACATCGCACGCGCTTCGTCGGCATCCACCTCGTAAAGCTCCGCCCCCGTCTCCACGGCGAGCTTGGTCTGCTCGGCCAGGCGCAGTCGTTGGTCGGATCGCGCGATCCAGAGTATCGGTCTCGGTTCGACAACGGGATGGGGTGCGAAATCCGACGGCGGTTCTTCGAAGAAGCTCCGACTGCATCGAGTGAGCCGCTGGACGGTCCGGTTGCCGTAGCTCTCGACCAAGAACGCCGCCGATCGCCCCGTGGTGTGCTGGCCGGGAAGCCGCTCGCGCTCGAGCAAGATCGCGCTTCCCCGCGCCTGAAGCTCGTAGGCGACCGACGCCCCGGCGATGCCGCCTCCGATGACAGCAAAGTCGTAGCTCCGCATGTCAGCGGAGGTGGAGCGCGCAGCGGTCGCCGCGGGTCTGTCGTCGGTTGTCGCAACCCGGCTCGGCGCAGGGCGCGAGGGGAACGAAATCGCCCTTCTCGATCCGATCGAGGAAGAGAATCGGATCGACGGCAAAGACATGGGGATCGACCACTGCGTCGGCGATGAGCAACCCGTCCAACGGATGATCGGGCTCCATCTCGCCGGCGGGAATTCCGACGCCGGGGGAACGTCCGAGCGGCTGGCACGTGTAGTGGCTGTAGGTCTCGTAGAACGTCTGGTAGTACCAGGTGCCGTGAGCCGCAGCGTATTCGAGATAGCTGCGACGGTTTTCGATGAAGTCGGGGGTCATGACCGAGCGGTAGTGGTCGCTCGGCGTCGGGTAGGTGTCCGGGTTGTGTTTCTCGACAACGAGTTCCGGCGCCACCAGCCAGCGAGCCGCAAGGCAGGGCGGGCAATGGGGAACCTCGGCACCGTCCCAGGAGTGACGGCAGGCGCTGCAAACCACGACGCTCATCGCCCCAGGTCTCTCGGCCGCGGATCGTCATCGGCCAACCCCGAGAGGACTTCGTCCCGGATCGAGCCCTCGGCTACCTCTGCCACCGGTCCGGTGAGCGACATCGCGAAGCGCGGACCGATTGCGAGATGCAGGCTCCCCCCGGGCATATGGGCCGTTACCGAGGCGCCGCACAGGCCCAGTCGATGGGCGACGGCGGCGGCGGCACAGCTGCTCGTGCCCGACGACAAGGTGTAGCCCGCGCCGCGCTCCCAGATCTGCAGTTCCAGATTTTCGCGATCGACGACGCGGACGAACTGAACGTTGCTGCGGTTGGGGAAACGCGAGTCGCACTCGATCAGCGGACCCAGCCGGCGCGCTTCGGTTTCGGAAACCGAATCGCCGATCAGTACGCAATGAGGATTACCCACGGTTGCCGCCGAGAACTCGAGCACGCGCCCATCGACCTCCAGTTCCTCGCGCAACACTTCCCGGGGCGGGCCCGTGACCGGAATTTCCCGACTGTCGAAGCTCACGCGGCCCATCGCCACTTCGACCGCGCCTCCCGTTTCCAGCACCCGGCAGGTCACGACTCCACCGCGGGTCGCCACCTCGAAGGGCGACTCTGCGACCTCGCCCAGATCCCAGAGGTAGCGCGCGAAGATGCGGAGTCCGTTTCCGCTCTTTTCCGCCTCGCTTCCGTCGGGATTGAGGATGCGGAGAGCGAATCGACCCGATGCGTCGTTCTTCGTTCGCACCAGCAATCCGTCGCCGCCGATCCCGAGCCGGCGATCCAGCAACCGGCGAATCGCCGACGCATCCAGCAGCTCGGACCATTTCGATTCCTCCACGACCAGATAGTCGTTGCCCAGAGCCTGGTACTTGGCCCACGGGCGCACGGCTAGCCCTGATCCAGGATCGGGAAAGAGCCCGCTCGCCGTAGCTGGCGTATTTCCCGCAGTACGCGATGTCGCATCGGGGCTAGGGGGCGATGATGAGCTTGCCGTAGGTCTTGCGTGAACCCAGGGCCTGCAGTGCGGCCGCCACGTCGTCGAGGGAGTAGTTCTTGAAGATCACCGGCTTGATCTGGCCCGCGCCGTAGAGTTCGAACACCGCTTCGAAGGTCTGACCGATTCGTTTCGGGTCGTGGATCGCATGGGCTCCCCAGTGCAGACCCGTAATCGAGATGTTCTTGAGCAGGATTCGATTCGCCTTGACCTCGGGAATGCGACCGCTCGCGAACCCGATCACCAGCAGGCGACCGTTCCACGCGATGCACTTGAGGGACCGGTCGAACACGTCCCCGCCCACCGAATCGTAGATCACGTCGGCGCCTTTGCCGTCGGTGAGCTCCTTGACGCGATCGACGAAGTCGCCTTTGCGATAGTCGATGGTTTCGTCGGCCCCATTGCGTCGAGCGACCTCGAGCTTGTCGGCGCCGCCGGCAGTGGCGATGACCCGAGCCCCGAGAGCCTTCCCGATCTGCACGGCGGCAATCCCGACGCCACCGGCCGCGGCATGAACCAGGAGGTTTTCGCCGGGTTGGAGATTCGCCCGGAAGACGAGACCGGCATAGGAAGTCGGATAGATGATGGGAAGCGCCGCGCCCTCCTCGAAGGCCATGGACTCGGGCATTTGAAAGGCCCCTCGGGCCGGAACCACCGCCATCTCGGCGAATCCGCCGAGACCTGCAGAGGCGAGGACGCGATCGCCCACGGCGAAGCCTTCCACCCCGTCGCCCACCTCGCGCACGATGCCGGCCACTTCGGCACCGGGGATAAAGGGGAAGGCGGGCTTCACCTGGTATTGCCCTCGAATCATCAGGATGTCGAAGAAATTGCAGCCGGCCGCACGTATCTCGAGCTTCAGGGTTTGGGGGGCGAGTTCCGGCTCGGGAACCTCCTTCACCTGAAGTTCCTCCGGGCCCATCCAGCGATCGACGACTACGGCGCGCATGAAATCTCCTCAGCTGAAGCTCTCGGGCATTCTACATCGTCGCAGCAATCGGTAGAATAGCCCGATGCCGTTGGACGCCCCGACGTTGGATGCCCTGAAGGACGATGTCTGTCGCTCGGTGGATCGCATGCGGGACGACCTGCTGCGGATTTCCCGGGCGATTCACGCGAATCCGGAGCTCGCCTTCCAGGAGCACGAGGCCTCGGCCCTGCTGGCGGACGCGCTGGTCCAGGCCGGTCTCGAGGTAACGCGGGGCGCTCATGGGCTGGAAACGGCATTTTCAGCCGAGTTTGGCCCCGCGACCCGATCGAGCCCGTCCGAGGGGAGCCTCTGCGTGGCGCTGCTGGCCGAATACGATGCGTTGCCGGAGATGGGGCACGCGTGCGGCCACAATCTGATCGCCATCGCGGGAGTCGGCGCGGGCCTGGCCCTGGCGGCCCTGGGCGAGCGCCTCCCCGGACGCGTGCGAGTGCTGGGAACGCCCGCCGAGGAACACGGCTGCGGCAAGGAGTTGATGCGGCGAGCGGGGGCTCTGGATGGAGTCGACGCGGCCCTCATGATGCACCCCGGAAGTGTCAATCTCGTGAGCATGCCCTGCATCGCCATGGCGGAGCTCGACATCTGCTACCGCGGCAAATCGGCACACGCGTCGGCGATGCCCGAGCGCGGAATCAACGCGTTGGACGCGATCGTGGTGGGCTACCAGGCGGTCGCCGCGCTGCGACAGCACATTTCGGGGAACGAGCGAATCCACGGCATCATCACCGAGGGCGGCGAGGCTCCCAACGTGGTGCCCGATCGGACCGCCGGTCGCTTCTACGTGCGCGCAGCCAACGAGCGAGAGCTGGCGCCCCTCAAGCAACGGGTCGAGGCCTGCTTCCGAGCCGGCGCCGAGGCCACCGGAGCGACTCTGGAGGTCACCTGGGGAGCCGCCGACTATCTCGACATCCGATTCAACGAGCCCCTCGCATCGAGCTTTCGCGCCAACGCGGAAGCCCTGGGTCGGGAATTCTTTCCCATGGAGCGGCTTCCCCCGGGCATCCAGGGCAGCACCGATATGGGCAACGTGAGTCAGCACGTCCCCTCGATTCACCCCATGCTCGCCGCCGCGCCCATCGATTGTCCGATTCACAATCCCGAGTTCGCCAAATGGGCCGGCTCGGAGCAGGGTGAGGCGGCAGGCCTCGACGGTGCCAAAGCCCTGGCCATGACGGCCCTCGATTTCCTCTGCGATGCGGGCCTGCAGCAGCGCGCGCGGGCGGTCTTCGATGCGGCCGGATCGTGAGCCCCCAGCATCGCGATCTTGCGATCCACGAAAGCGATCTTGCGATTCACGAAAGCGTCTGGGTCGCGCCCAGCGCGCAGCTCTTCGGAAAAATCACCATCGGCGAAGATTGCTCCGTCTGGCACAACGTCGTGGTTCGTGCCGAGTGCCAGGAAATCCAGATCGGGCGAATGAGCAACATTCAGGACTTCGTCATGATTCACGTGGGCTACGACGATCCGACCACCATCGGCGACTTCTGTTCCATTACCCACCACGCGACCGTCCACGGCGCCACGCTGGGCGACGCCTGCCTGATCGGCATCGGCGCCGTGATCATGGACGGCGCCGTCATCGGCGACGGATCCATCGTTGCCGGTGGGTCCGTGGTAACCGAA
>JAZFUU010000122.1:0-2417 GCA_036447375.1 Myxococcota bacterium | reverse complement strand
GGAGATGATGCCGGGAGTCGTGAGCCTTCCCCACGGTTTCGGCCACGACGCCGAGGGAGCCCAGATGCGGGTCGCCCGCCAGCACGCGGGCGTCAACTCCAACCTCCTCACCGACGAGATTCAGGTCGACGCGCTCTCGGGCAACAGCGTCCTCAACGGCATTCCGGTCGAGGTCGCCCCGGCCTGATCCCCTCCCCGCGCGGAGCGAAAATCCCCGGTCGATCCTCAGGCTTGCGCCCGAGTCTGCCGAAGCAAGGCCGAAGGCCGCGCAGCGAGGCGTAGCCGAGCGAAGTCGAACGAGTGGAGGCGCGATGAATCGAGTCCGATTCCGGCGCAGAGCACTGCGGGACCTGCTTCGCATCGACTCTCACGGTCATTTTCACGATTACCTGTTCCGCCACGCCATCGACCGCTACCGCGCGCACTTGTGCGGCGACGTCGGAAATAGTCGGGCCGAAGATGACCTCGGTCGGGTTCTCGCCATCGGAGCCAACCACCGAGATGCCCTCGCCCTGGCGAAGCTTCCCTTCGAACAGATCCTTCTCACCGGCATCTCCGATCCCGACGACAGCATGCAGAACGCCCTCGACGGCGATTCGCGCATCTCCTACCGCATCGAGAATTCGGAGCAGCTCGCGTTGGAATCTCGATCCTTCGACCTCGTCTTCTGCAAAGAGTCGCTCCACCATCTGGCGCGACCCGTGCTCGGCCTGTACGAGATGCTCCGCGTATGCCGTCGAGCCGCCCTGCTGATCGAGCCCTACGACACGACTTCGGGTCGGTTCTTCGAACGCCTCGGTCTGTCCACCGTCTACGAGACCCACCAGGCGGGCAATCTGGGGGCACGAGACAACTTCGTCTATCGCTTCGGACGCCGACCGCTCGAGTTCCTGCTCAACAGCTACTACCTGGAGTCGAATTACACCCTCGAAATCACCCTCGGCTGGATGAGTTCACGCCTGAACGCCCATCCGCTGACCGGCGTGCGGCGGCTGGCTGCCCTGGCCGGATGGGGCCTCGGCTTCGTCCCCGGGTCACGCGGGAATTACATGACCGCCCTGATCCTGCCCGGCCGCGATCTTCCTCCGGATCCGATTGCCGCCGAAGACAAGCCCATCGACGCCCGGTAGCACGGAGGCCTCAGACGTAGGCGGCCAGACAAACCTCGGAAAACATCCCCGGCCAGAGCCGCGCCAGCGCATGGTCGCCAGCGCGACCCAGCAGGCGGCCCCCGGTGAAATAGGGGAGAGCCCGAACGCGGGAGAAGCCGCAGCGTTGGGTCAACATCAACCTCAACGAGCGACGCGTAAAGTAGTGAAGGTGTCCTTCATCGTGCAGATCCACGGGGTCCCCGTCGTAGGTGATGAGGCCCTCGTTGCGCGACGCCGTGGACGGAAAACGGCCGAACAGAAGCTTGAGACGCCGCGTGTACTTCGCGACGTTCGGCGTATCGATGTAGGCAAATCCCCCGGGCCGCAACAGCTTCCGCACCTGTTGCATGGCACGGAGAGGATCGACGAGATGCTCGATCAACGCGATCAGGATGACTGCGTCGTAGCGACCGAACTCCGACTCCGGCACGTCCTCCACATCCATCCGGGCCACGCGGACCCGAGGATCGTCGAGGGTCCGTTCCAATCCCGCGAGGCGAGCCTCGCTGAAATCGCTGGCCGTATAGCTCTCGAACGGGAGCCCCGAGGCGACCAGACTTCGCGCCACCAGCCCGCTGCCCGCCGCGAGCTCGAGAATCCGACCCCCGTGAAACAAGGGGGGAAAGAATCGGCAGCACGCCTCGAAGCGGTCGGTTGGGATCGCGGGGCGCACGATGCATTCGACCGATCCACCGTCGGCCTCGAGTGCGTACTTGGCGTCGTAGTGGCGTCTGAGGCCTTCGCTCGCGACGGTCATCGCTTGACGCCCTCGGCGATCACCGCGCCGGTGGTGCGGTCGCCAACCTCGAGTCGATCGATGTCCGCGATGCGGCTGTGCAGGGATTCCGCCAGCTCGACCACGAATCCGGCCTCGCGCAGCAGCGCGGGCAGACTGTCCTCGTCGTACATGCAGCGATGCGGAAAGCGAACCCAGGGTGCGAGGAAACGCCGCAGCCAGCCGTCCCCCGGCATCACCGGGTCGACCCCGAGAGTCGCGAGAAACTCACCGGCCGGGACCTTTCCGTCCAAATACGTCTGCACACACGCGCGAAGATCGGGAACGACGATGCGGAGAACACCCCCCGGCCGCAGCACCCGATGACACTCGTGCACAAAGTGCCGACCCGCATCGCCGCTGAGGTGTTCCAGGGTGTGGGAGGAATAGACGGCTTCGGCCGAGTCGTCCGCCCAGGGAAACGGCCGACGCAGGTCGTGAACCACGATTCCACTGGGCCAGTCGAGGCGCAGCAGGCCCAGAGCCCGACA
>JAZFUU010000121.1:0-11229 GCA_036447375.1 Myxococcota bacterium | reverse complement strand
CACACGCCGGCGGTCGATGCAGACGTGGAAAGGCTTCGGGCTCGCGAGACCGGCGCCATGCGGCGGCTCGTTCTCGAAGAGCTGTATCTGCTCGAGGTCGGCCTGGCGCTGAGTCGCGAGAGCCGCCTCCGGGAGCGGGGGATCGTTGTGGCGGGGGACGGGCCCCGGACCCGCGCGGCCCCGGGAGACCTCCCGTTTCGACTGACCGCCGCGCAGATGCGCGCCTGGCACGAAATTCGCGCCGATTTGGCGGGCCCGCATCCGATGAATCGTCTGCTCGAAGGAGACGTGGGCAGTGGAAAGACCGTCGTCGCGTTTCTCGCGGCGGTGGCCGTGGCGGAAGCGGGATACCAGACGGCCCTGATGGCCCCCACGGAGCTTCTGGCGGAGCAACACGCCCGAACGTTGCGTCGGCTCGTCGAGGGCTCCTCGAAGGCACCCGCGCTTCGCCTCGCCCTGCTGACCGCTTCGCTTTCGCGCCAGGAGGCCGAGACGACCCGTCGCGAGCTGGCCACCGGCCGAGTGGATCTGGTGGTGGGAACCCACGCGCTGCTCCAGGAGAAAGTCGCCTTCTCTCGCCTGGCTCTGACGATCATCGACGAGCAACAGCGTTTCGGTGTCCTGCAGCGGGCCGCACTGGCCGCCAAGGGCCACGCCGAACGAACGCCGCACATTCTGGTGATGACCGCCACTCCGATTCCCCGAACGCTGGCGCTCACGGCTTTTGGCGATCTCGATCTTTCGACGATCGATGAGCTTCCGCCGGGGCGGGTCGCGGTGCGCACGCTGCTGCTGCGATCGGGGGAGGGGGCGCGGATCGTCGACCTATTGCGCGAAGCCACCCGCCGGGGCGAGCAGGTCTATGTGGTCTACCCGCTGATCGAGGAATCGGAAAAGAGCGATCTGCGTGCGGCCGTCGAATCTGCGGATCGGATTCGACGCGCGTTTCCGGAGCTTTGCGTGGATCTCGTGCACGGTCGCCTCGACGCGGCCGAACGCAACGCCACCATGGGCCGCTTCGAACGCGGCGAAGTCCAGGTCCTGGTTTCGACCACGGTCATCGAGGTCGGCGTGGACGTCGCGCGCGCCAGCCTGATGATCGTGGAACACGCCGAACGTTTTGGCCTGGCGCAGCTTCACCAGTTGCGCGGTCGGGTGGGCCGGGGCGAGTGCCCCGGCACCTGTGTCCTGGTCGCGCGGGGAGCGAGCGAGGAGAGCGAAGCACGACTTGGCGCCATGCTCGAGACCACCGACGGATTCGCGATCGCCGAGGCCGATCTCCGGATTCGGGGTCCCGGAGAGTTTCTGGGGACCCGACAGCACGGGCGGCTGCCGGACCTGCGGATCGCAGATCTCGTGCGCGACGTGCGCCAGGTGGCGATCGCGCGGGAGGCGGCGTTGGCGGTCCTGCGTCGCGATCCCGGCCTGCGCCGGGGGCGCGACCTGGCGCGGGCGGTGGACGCCCGCTGGGGTGAGCGGCTGGCCCTGGTGGATGTGGGGTAGGAGGTGGGGGTGGACCTACCCTTCGAGTTTCCCGCCTTTCGGCCGCGTCCGCCGTGGTGGGGAGCCGACCTCCAGACCCTGCGGAACGTGTTGTCGCCGCCCCGCGTCGATCTCTCCCGCTATCGGGCGCATCGACTGAAGCTGCCTCTGGCCGACGGGAGTGGCGACGCACTCTCCGCCCTGGTTCAGGAGCCCGAGGATTCTCGGCGTCCCCTGGTGGTGCTGATTCACGGGCTGTCCGGGAGCGAAGACAGCGCCTACATGGTCGCCAGCGCCGCCCACCTGCTCGGGCGAGGCCATCCGGTGCTGCGGCTGAACCTGAGGGGAGCCGGCCCATCGCGTTCCATCTGCCGGTTTCAGTATCACGCGGGCCGCAGCGAGGATCTGCGCGACGCGCTCGAATCCCTGGATTCCCGGTTGAAGCGGCGCGGGCTGCTGCTTGTCGGCTATTCGCTCGGGGGCAACATGCTCCTGAAGTTTCTGGCGGAATACGCCCCCGCGTTTCCGGTGCACGCGGGGGCATCGGTCTCGGCTCCCATCGACCTCGCAGCCGCGTCTCTGCGTTTTCTGGCCCCGCGCAATCGCCTGTACCACCGACACGTGCTCCGCAACATGAAACGCGAGAGCCTCGCCTCGGGCGCGGAGACGTCGGACGCGGAGCGGCGCTGTATTCGCGCGGCCCGTTCGATCTACGAGTTCGATGCGACCTTCGTAGCTCCGCGCAACGGTTACGCGTCGGCCGAAGACTACTACGCGGACAACATGGCTTCGCGCTTTCTCGACCGGGTTCGCGTTCCCACTCTGTTGATCCACTCTCTCGATGATCCGTGGATCCCCGCCGCGATCTACGCGAACTACCCGTGGCAGAAGAACCGGGGTCTGCATCCGCTGCTGGTCGAGGGCGGGGGGCATGTGGGCTTCCACGCCCGCGATAGCGACGTCGCCTGGCACGACCGCGCTCTAGGTTCCTTCTTCGAGAACTTTGCCTCGGCCTGAGTGCTCGCCTCCGGATCGGATCGGGAGCAGGTGCCCGCGGGTCCCTTCGTAGCTGTAGACGTATCCATTGACCCCGTCGTCGACGGGAAGCCGGTCCAGCCAGAGGATGCCGGCGCCGAGATCGGTCTGGCGTGCGAGCAGGTTTCGCCCGCCCGGGAACTGCGGCGCCGCCGAGTCCGAGAAAATCAGCGCCATTCGCCCGCCGCGATCGACGTTGACGACCGCGGGCGGACCGCCGGGGCGGGGCTCGACCAGGGCGAGGTTTCGGAAGCGGATCTCGCGATCCGCGTGGAGCGTCGCCATCCAGTAGCGGGTCAGGCTCATCTGCCAGGTGACGCTGGGTGACCAGAGGGGATTCGGCCGAACCGGAATTTCGCGCGGCAAGACCAGGAAGACGACGGCTGGCTCCTGGACCTGCGCCAGATCGCGGTCCAGGGCCTGCATGCGGGCGTGCCGATTGGCGCGGGCGCCATCGACGTCGGGGTCCAGGCCGCGAAACGCCGGCGCGGGGACGACCCAATAGAGCAGAAGCAGGACCTGGGGAACGCCGTGAAGCACGCCGAAGATGGGGCGCATGGAGTCGCGGTGGCGCCACGTGTCCTGAAACGTACTTGCCACCAGTAGCGAGAAGGGAACCAGGGCCGGGTAGGCCTGGCGATCGAACCAGACCCCGAAGACCGCGGAGAGTGCGAAGTAGCCGCCGGTCCAGATCAGCAACACCAAGGGAAGCCGGGCCTCCTGCGATCGAAGCCGGCCGAGGGGCTGGAGCGCGCCGCGCCAGGCGTAGTAGGCGATCACGGCCGCCCATCCGAGACCCGCGAGGGATGGAAACCCGCGTTCTCCGCGGGCCGAGCCGGGGAAGAGCAGGCTGCGCCAGGCTTCCTGAACGATAGCGAGGCGGCGCGCCCAATCGGTCTCCGCGCCGTAGCCCCCGTGATCGCCGAGAATCGCCAGGCGCAGTCCGTAGATACCCACGGCGGTCAGCAGCGGAAGGGCACAGATCGCGAGGGGGCGCAGAGGCGAGCGGCGGCGACTGCCGACGAGGTGGTACGCGAGAATCGGGTACATCGGTACCAGGACGAAATTCACTTCGGTGGAGAGGACGGCGGCGGCAAAGGCGAGGGCGGCCGCCGCCGCGGGAAGCGAGAGAATCCGGTCGCGCCGACACGCCCGGACGAACGCGATCGCGCTGGCCGCGCCGAAGAAGGTCATGAGCCCGTAGCCCCGGCGCGCGATGACGGGGACCACTTCCTCGGCGGCGGGATGAAGCAGAAACAGAGCGGCGGCGACGGCCGCACCCCAGCGGGCATTTCCCGGGCGAAGTTCGCGGTAGAGGACGTACACGAGGCCGCCGCTGCCGAGGTGGAGGAGGATGTCACTCAAGCGATAGACGAAGGGATCGAGACCGCCCAGCGCGTAGCTCAGGGTGTAGGAGAGCGCGACGATGGGCCGGTAGAAGACGAAATGCGGGCGGCAGCAATCCCAATCGAACCAATGGGGATTGGTGAGGGCGCTGCGCGTGATCCACAGGGCGCCATCGGTGGTCTGGGGCCAACGGTCGAGCAGCGACACGTAGGGCCAACTGCACGCGACCACGGCGAGGAGCAGCAGAGCGACTTCGGGAGACGGAGCGAAGCTTGCGAGGCCGCGGCTCGATCGCTGCACCCGCGCAGGCTAGCCCAGGGGCCCCGCAGTTTGCGGTGTCGCTCTCAGCGGGCGATTCTACGGCGATGGCGATGGAATCGACGCAGGAGCGCGGGTCGCGGCCGCGGACGACGGGGATTCTGCTCTTCGACGACGTCGAAGAGCTCGATTTCGTGGGACCCCTGGAGGTCTTCAGCGCGGCTGGGGCGAAATTCGAGGACGATCGGGTACTCACGATCGCCCCCAGCGAGGGGGTCGTGCGCTGCGCGAATGGATTGAGGGTCTTGCCCGACTCTGACTTCGATCGGGCTCCTCCCCTCGACGTTCTGCTCGTGCCGGGGGGGATTGGGACGCGCCGCGAGATGGAGAACCCCGCGATGCTGGACTGGATCCGCCAGGCGTCGAGTGGCTGCGCCTGGGTCACCAGCGTGTGCACGGGGTCGCTGCTCCTGCACGCGGCGGGCATCGCGAAGGGCCGGCGGGTCACCACACATTGGGCCGTTGTCGAGACGCTGCGCGAGATGGGCGACATCACGGTGCTCGACAACGCGCGCTATGTCCGCGATGGCAATCTCGTGACCGCGGCCGGGGTGTCCGCGGGCATCGATATGTCACTGTGGGTGGTGGGTCAGATCTACGGCGTCGACCACGCCCGCAGCGTGCAGCGTTGGATCGAATACGACCCGGCGCCCCCCTACACCGCCGACGTCTAGCCCGCTTTGTTCATGATCCCAGCGGGCTTGACGGCGGTTTCGCACCCGGTGCCTCGGTGCAACAGACGGCGATTGACGGGCGGCGCCGCATCGGTCAACCTCGCGTCGTGTCGAATCGCGCACTGGCCCTGGATCTCCTCGCCGCCCTGCTCCTTATCGGGGCGGGAGAGGGTTCCTGCGGCCACTAGCGATTCGCTTCAACCGCAACCCTCTCTCGCCGAGTCCGGCTGGAGGGGGTTTTCGCGTTTCTGGACCTGAAAACCGCGCTCCAGCCGATCGCTCGGCCCAGGAGCGAACCATGTCCGACAAGGTCGTCGTCTTCGATACCACCCTGCGCGACGGGGAGCAGGCGGCTGGCGTCTGCTTCAGCGCGCGCGACAAGATCGAGATCGCCTCGCGTCTCGCCGCCATGGGCGTCGACGTGATCGAGGCGGGTTTTCCCGCGGCCTCGCCCGCCGAGGCCGAAGCCGTGGCCGCCGTAGCCCGCGAAGTTCGGGGCGCGACCATCTGCGCACTGGCGCGGGCGGTGGCCACCGACGTGGACGCCGCCGCGGCCGCCGTGAAAGGGGCGCAAGATCCCCGCATCCACGTCTTCGTGGGGATCAGCGAAATCCACCTGGCTCACCAGCTCCATCGCGATCGCGAGGACGTGATCGCCATGGCCGACGCCGCGGTGCGTCGCGCCCGCCGTTACACCGATGACGTGGAGTTCAGTCCCATGGACGCGACTCGTGCCGACGGGACGTTCGTCGCGGATATCGTCCGGGGAGCGCTGGCGGCCGGCGCACGCACGATCAATTTCCCGGACACGGTCGGTACGGTCCTTCCGGATCGACTGAAAGTCCAGATCGCAGAGCTGTTCGAGCGGGTGCCCGAGCTGGAATCGGCGGTGCTTTCCTTCCACGGTCAAGACGACCTGGGACTGGCCACCGCCAACGCTCTCGCCGCCGTGGCCGCCGGCGCGCGTCAGGTCGAACTCGCCGTGAACGGAATCGGGGAGCGCGCGGGCAATACCTCGTTCGAAGAGGTGGTGATGGCCCTTCACGTGCACGGCGAATCTCTGGGCGTCCACACCGACGTCGATACCCGGGGAATCTGCGCCGTGTCCCGCGCCGTGGCGGAGCGCAGCGGGATCGCGGTGCCCCCCAACAAGGCGATCGTGGGGGGGAACGCCTTTCGTCACGCGTCGGGTATCCACCAGGACGGGGTCATCAAGTGGCGCGAGACCTACGAAGCACTCGATCCCGCCTCCATCGGCCACGCGCGCGGGACCGAGATCGTCCTGGGCAAGCTCTCGGGCCGTGCGGGCTTTGCCGAGCGGGTGCGCGCTCTCGGCCTCGAGCTGCCGGAGGCAGCCATGTGCCGAGCCTTCGAGCGCTTTCAGGTTGCGGCGAACGAGATGCCAGAAGTGGTGGACGAGGATCTGCGCGCGATCTGTGCCGGGCCGTGAACGCGCCGTCAGCGAGGGTTGCGACAGATCGCCAGCAGGTCGAGACAGCGTTCGTCGGCGGGTCCGATGGGGAACTCGCGCCAGGTAATGTCGTCTTCCGGGGACGGGTTCGCCGCCCGCCGGCGCACGAGTACGGCGAACCGCGCGAAGAGCCACTCCACCAGCGATCGGGGCATTCGCTCCCGGAGTCGAAGGGGGTCCAGGCGCATGATGCGACGAATGCGGCGAGAGCGTTCCTCGAGGATGCGGGTGACGCGTTCGCTTGCGCCGACGCCGCGCATTTCTACCGATGAGAAGCGTTGTTCCAACCGGGCGGCCAGCTCGTCGGCGCGGTACTCGTGCACGTGATAGGGATTGACCCCGTCGGACATCAAGAGGTTTGGTGTGGTGATCAGCGCCAGCCCGTCCGCATCCAGTAGCCGGGCGATTCCATCGAGGTAGTCCGTGGGGTCCTCCAGATGCTCGATTACCTGAAAGCTGAGCACGAGCGCGAAGGCGCCGGACGCCAGCGGGATGCCGGCGAGATCCGCGCGCACGAAGTGCCCGTTCTCTCGTCGACTCGAGGCGTCGGGCACGACCCGATCCAGCCCGACCACGCGGGCGCCCCAGTCCACGAGCTCGGCGGTTCCGTAGCCGGAGCCACAGCCCAGGTCGAGTACCCATCCGCCGCGCGCGTGTTCGCGCGAAAACCCCGCGTACTCGCGCGCAAACCGATAGGCGATCTCGTGACGCGCGAGATCCAGGCCGAAGAGCGGGTTGCCCCGGTGCAGTCGTTCGCCCGTGAAGGCCACGTCACTCATTCGTCCGAGCTCCGGGTCTCTTTGAGCGCTTCGCGGGTGAACTCCCGAGCGAAGATCAGACCCATACCGGCGCGCAGCACGATCATTCCCGCCGAGAAAACCAGGCTCACGGCCATGAGCGCCTCGCGACTGGCCAGATCCTGGAACTGATACACGAAGGCGGCTTGTCCCGTGCCGAGACCGGCG
The DNA here is from genome assembly GCA_036447375.1 of Myxococcota bacterium. Lineage (GTDB taxonomy): Bacteria > Myxococcota_A > UBA9160 > UBA9160 > SMWR01 > JACZXC01. The sequence continues at coordinate 3,937 of JAZFUU010000121.1, read as the reverse complement.
ACTGCGATCGGCAGCGCGGATACCACGGCAACCACCAGAATTCCCACGACGAGTTCGCTCAGCTCGGGGACGATTTCGAAAGCCGCAAACGTCGCCCCCGCCATGGCGACGAACGAGCAGGAGAAGAGCATCCGCAACACGGTCACCTGGCCGAGGCGGCTCAGGGGCGTCGCCCGCAGGGCCTGGAACAGGGCCAGCGACCGGATTCGTTCCAGGGGCCCGAGGGAAGCGGACGTGCGCAGCAGCGCGATTCCGGCGAAGAATCCCAGACCGCCGACGGCCAGGACGACGACCCACACCGTCGGAGTCTCGCTACCCGAGGCGGCGAGACCCGCGGCGGCGAGGCTGAGCACAACCAGCATGTCGAGGCCCGAGATCAGCAGCACCACGTTGGCCGCTTCGGCCAGCCGAATTCCAGCGCGCCGCTGCAGCAGGACGCCAAGGGCCGCGACGCCCAGCGCGTAGTTCACGATGCCCAGCAGGTAGCTCGCGCATTTGATGCGCGCGGCCGTCCCGGGGCTGACGCTCACCGGCGTGCGCCCGAGGAGCCGTTGAATCGAGACGGTCTCGAGGGCGAGGGTGATCGCGCCGTAGAGCACGAAGCCGGGAATCACGATCGCCGCCACTCGCCAGCTCAGCGCGTCGACGAGTTTCGAGAGATCGACGCTCGCGAACAGCCCCCCCAGGGCGATCACGCTCACCGCCAGGGGAAGGAGTCGGCGCATCCAGCGCCCGAGGGGCTTCACGGTTGCTCCGGTGCCCGCCACGGAAGTCCAGAGATCTCGGACTTCTCGAACAACAGATCGAAGGTCGACGTCAGCGATGCGGCGATGGCTAGAGCTCCCAAGAGCAGCCAGCATAGAACAGCTCGCAGGGTGCGCTCGCGTGTCCAGCGTTCCAGCACTTCACTCGCATAGAACGCGAAGGGCAGACTCAGGCCCAGCAGGGAAGTGCCCTTGACCACGGCGAACCACGGATTTCGCCAGGTGTAGTACGCATAGCCGGCCAGAGTGAGCCCCGTCATCAGCAGAAGCGGGCGGTCGATGCTCGGCCCGGGGCGCAGCGCACGTCGCGCCCCGCGTGTCAGCCCCACCGCGAAGGCCAGGGTCGGCAACAGCGCGAGGAGCAACGTGGCCGTTCCCAGGCGGCGCACCCGGTCGTCATCCCGGGGTAGGAAGAAGCGGTGGCCGTCGAACCAGACCGTCGCATAGGTGCTCCCCCAGACCGAACGCAAAAGGTCGGGGTTGAGTAGCTGCGGATCGGTCCAGGTCGCGAGGGGCACGCGCAGGTAGTCGCCGAGGTCGCGTTCGCCGGGGGGCATGCTGAACATCAGCTCGTGGGCGGGGAGGGCGTGGGGCTGGAAGTAGCCGTACTCGATGCGATTGCGGGCGTAGTACCAGCCGCCGACCGCAACCGCGACGGCGACCATGACGGTCACCGGGCCCGCCGCGGCACGCCAGGAGCGATGTCGCCAGCCCTCCAGCGCATAGGCACCGCCCGCCGCGACCAGGGCCAGCACCCCCGTGAGCTTGGTGAGGATCGCCAGCCCACCGGCGAAGCCCGCGCCGATGGCGCGCCGGAGCGCCCTCGCCCGATCGCTGTCGGCAAGCACGGGGGGCGCGACGGCGAACAACACGATCGAGGTCAGCAGGGCCACGAGCATCTCTTCGCTCACCATGGCGCTCATCTGAATGTGGGCGGGCAGGAAGAGCAGGAGGGCCCCGGCGAGCAGCGCCCGTGTCGGGTTGAGGGGGTCGGCGCGACGGACCAGGGCGACCGCGAGGGCCACAACGGCGAGACCGGCCAGGGTGCTGATGAGCGGGATCGCGACCATGGCGGCATTGAGATTCCCAGCCCACTTCGAGGCTCGCATCACGGCGCCGCCCAGGTAGAAATAGAGCGGGGGATCGCCCGTGGACCAGCCGGCACTGGGATCGGGGAGTGCCCAGCTCTGGGTGAGCCGGTAGATGTACCGCCAGTTGAAGCTGGCATCGAAGCCCCAGTCCGGGGGGTAGTGGATCGCGTTGTGAATGCGCAGCGCGATGCCCGCCAGACCGAGGATTCCGGCGGCGATCCAGCCCGGGGTGGCGAGCCGGGTCACGGCATGTCTCGGGCCGAGTCCAGTGCCTCGGCCATTTCGTCCGCGGCCCGGTTCCAGTCGAATTCGAGAGACCACTCGCGAGCGGCAGCGGCCATCCTCCGACACAGGTCGTCGTCGTCGAGTAGCGACCCGATGCGGTGGGCGAAGCCGTCCACGTCGCCGTCGCCGACGAGAAAACCCGTCTCGCCGTCGCGAACGGCGTCGCGCAGTCCCGGGGCGTGGGTGGCGACCACCGGTGTTCCCACGGCGTTCGACTCGATCACCGTGAGCCCCCAGCCCTCCTTGGCCGAGGGGCATACGCAGACGCGCGAGGTCGCCAGCAGGCGATCGCGTTCCGCATCATCGACGAAACCCACGAATCGCGTGCGCTCAGAGACGCCGACGGCGGCGGCGATCCGCTCGAGGCGGGCCTGATCCGAGCCGCGGCCGATCACCACGATTTCCGCATTCGGGAAGCGATCGGTGAGCTGCGCCATCGCGCGCAGCAACACATCCACTTTCTTGTAGGGCTCGAGGCGTCCGAGGTAGACGACCCGATGTCCACGGGCGCCGAGTTCGGCCGGTGCGATCTGCGGACGCCGGATTCCGCAGTGACTGACCCGAATCGTCTCCGCGCGGATGCCACGGCGGACGAGATCGTCGCGCGAGCTCTCCGAAATGGTTACGAAGGGGGTGTTTCGATACAGGCTCGGGATTCCCCGCTCGGCGGCCCACACCGTCGCGGCGATCGGCCAGGCCACCTGAAGAAACGCGGTTTCCCCGAACAGGTGATGGCACAGGGCAAGAACCGGCGCCTTCGAGTAAGCGGGGGCGTAGAAGGGGAGTTTGTTGAGGCACTCGACTACCACGTCAAAGTGTCCCCGGCGCGTTTCTCGGGCGCATTTCCAGGCCGCCAGAGGGTAGTAGGCCGGCAACCCACCCAGACGCCAGACCCGCATGCCGTCGACGACCTCCTGCGCCGCGCCGCCGGGGAAGCGAGCGACCGCGAGGGTGACCTCGAAACCCCGTGTCACCAGGCGTTGGAAGATTTCGCTGACGTGGATCTCGGCGCCTCCCGCCTTCGGATTGCGGGGATCTCGCTCGTTCAGGATCAGCACGCGTGCCGGCGACGGCATGGGATCAGATCGCGTCCTCCGCGTCGCCGGGATGGAAAAGACGGCGAGCGAGCCTTTCACCGGCTCTACGAATTCGAATAACCTACTCTTTTCGGTAAGTTAAGGCCACGGTCGGCTAGTTTAGCCCCGATCGGGGGGGCGGGTGGCGGGCTTCATCGTGATACCGAGGGGGCCGCGCGGGAGAAAGAATCGAAGCTGCTGGTCTCCGCGCCGCACACTCACACTCACGGTGGAACCCGCCCGGCCCTCGCTGGTGGCACGCTTCAGCTCACGCAGGTCGAACACCCGATGCCCGTCGTAGCTGTGGATCACGTCACCCGCCAGGATGCCAACCTCCATGGCCGGGGAGGCGTGGAGCACCCGTGTCGCGACGACGCGATTGGGGCGTCCCGCGGCGTAGAGCAGACGATCGTAGTCGGCGTCTCCGATCTCTTCCCGCAGCGCCGTCCGGAGGCCCTGGAGCTCTCCGCGGTATCGTCCGGAGCCCAGCCAGCCATCGCGCGCCGCTTCGTCGTAGAGATAGAGCTCGTCCAGCATGGACTCGTCGTGTCGCTCCCGCAGTCGCTGGACGACCTCCTCTGGAACCCCCGCATCCTGCAGCTTGACGGTCTCGAATCGCGCCGATGGGGGGCCGGGTGCGCCGGCGTTGGCGGGGGCAGGCTCCGGCTCGTCGATTGGGATTCGCTCGATGGCTGCGAGCTGCTGGCGAAGCCGGTCGACT
>JAZFUU010000120.1:0-12303 GCA_036447375.1 Myxococcota bacterium | reverse complement strand
GTGCGATCACTCCACGTAGCCCAGCGCCCGCAGCTCCTCGAGGATCGCATCTTCGGCGCCCGAGTCGGCGGTGGTGAGCCGTCGGATCGGTTCCCCGTCATAGCTCGCGATCGGTCGCCGCCGATCGACATCGAGAAACCCGGCGACGCGGCCGTCCATGTCCCGGGCCACCGGCAGACCCAACCAGGCCAGAATTGTCGGCGTAATGTCTCGCACCGTCACGCCTTCCGCCTCGGCGTTCGGGTCAATGCCGCGTCCGCGCGCAAAGATCACGCCCAGCTCGGTGTCCGGACTGTGGTGATTCCCCGTGATCAGATCCTCCTCTTCGTCGGCCTCGAAACCGTGGTCCGAGATCACGAGGATCAAATCGTCGGGCCCATAGCGCTCGAGCAGTCGCCCGATCAGCGCGTCGGAAAAGGCGTAATAGCTCTCCAGGGCTGCCCGAGCAGCCGCGTGCTCGGCGGCATCGAGGGGCGGCTCGGTGTAGGCCTGGGGCGGTTCGATTCCGGCCCACAGGTAGTGGGACAAGCGATCGATGCCCTGAAGCAGGATCATCGTCAGGTCCGGGTCGATGGAAGCATCGACCTCCAGGGCGATCGATGTGAGCTGCTGGTCTCGGTCGAAATGTCGACTGAGATGCTTGAATCGATGCAACGACGCCTGCGCCCCGATGGGCTCCGCGAAGTTCGTGAGTGCCGTCTCGCGATGGGATGCGGCGAGAACGCGTTCGCGCCATGCGGGTGGCGAAACCACCGGTCCGCGATCCGGACCGGTGGCAACGGGCTCGAGTTCGACGCCGAAGTGGTCAGCGACCCGCCCCGCAATCCAGACCTTTCCCTCGATCTCCTGGGGGAAGCTGTGATCGGAAACCATCACCCCGCGAACGATCTCTGGAGGGTAGGTAACCAGCCAGTTCACGATGGAAACGCGCAGCCCCGCCGCCGATGCGATGTTCCAGAGCGCGTGCCCCTGGCGGTCGTGGCTGTAGTAGAGCGCAATGCGGCCGACTCCCGCGGGTTTCACCCAGCCCAGGATCCCGTGCTTCTCGGGAGTCTTGCCCGTGGCCACCGTCGTCCAGATTCTCGGCGAGCGGAGCTTCGGGAACGAGCGAATGGATCCATACAGACCGGCGTCCGCGATGCCCGCCAGGTGGGGCAGGCGTCCGGCCTCGAGCAGCGGATCGATCAACCGCGAGGAAGCCCCGTCGATGGCCACCAGCAGCACGCGCCCGGTCGGCGGCTCGTCCGACGCACAGGCCAGACCGAGAACGCAACAGCCGAAGGCGACGGGGACGAATACCGAGAGCGCCCGCAACCTGTAGCAACCCATCCACGTCGATTATGTTCGGCTTCGCGGGACAACACAAACGACGCGACAGAAATTCCCCGCCCGTCCTCGATCTCCAGGGGCTAGCATGGGCCCCCTCGAGCGACGGAATTCGGGCAGGAGGGACGAACCGCTGATGGATCTCGAGCGCCGCGACTTCATCGGGCTGCTGCTATCGGCTCCGGCCCTTTCGCTCTCCGGCTGCATAGACTCGTCGCGCTACACAGACGAAGACGCCGAGCAGCTCGAGACATCACGACGCGCCGAGCTTTCCCGCTCCGGCAGCGGTCCCTACGGCCGGCAGCGTTACCTTGGCTACCGCGGTCTCGCCGAGCTTCCGTGGTTCGAGCTCGATGCGCGGGGTCGCCTGCGCTGCACACTCGAAGACCTTCCGCCCATCGTGGACGTGCATGCGCATCTGGGAATCTCCCTGCTCTTCGCTCCGGAGATCGATCTTCAGAAAAGAACGGCGCGCGTCCAGCACCTGCTCGATTGCGACGCCGAAGACCCCGGCTGCGAGCTCGACCTCGACATCTACGTGAACGGGAACTTCACGGCCGACGCGCTGCGGGCGCTACGCCTCGGAGCACTTCGGCAGATCACGATCGGAAATGCCCCCGCTGCAACGCAGACGATTCCCAATTTGCTCGACGAGATGGATGCCGTGCGCGTGCACCAGGCCTTCGTACTGCCCATCGCGTTCGGGCTGCCCTTTGGCGACGACCTCACCGAACGCTGGATGGACGCCATCCGTCGAGCCGGCGCAGGTGATCGCCTGATACCGGGAGCGTCGGTCCACCCGCGAGATCCGGATCGCATCCGCAAACTACGGCACCACGCAGCTCGCGGCGCCCGGGTGGTCAAACTCCACCCAGCCGCCCAGCGCTTCTTCCCCGACACGCCCGAGGCCATGGACATCTACGAAGAATGCGGGCGACTCGGGCTCCCGATCGTATTCCACGCGGGTCGCGCAGGCATCGAGCCGACCTACACGCACCAGTTTACGCTGATGCGCCACTACGAGGCGATGCTCGAGCGCTTTCCCCAGGTGCAGTTCGTGTTCGGGCACGCCGGTACCCGCGACCTCGCCCGCGCCATCCCCCTGGCCCGTCGCTACAAAAACGTCTGGCTCGGCATCCACGGCCAGGGTGTGTCCGCGCTCCACGAGCTGATCGAGCGCGTCGGTGGAGACCGTCTGCTCTTCGGCACGGACTGGCCCTTCTACCACCTGGCGGTCTCGCTGGCGAAGGTCCTGATCGTGACCCGGGAGCGCCCGAACCTGCGCGACGCCATCCTTCACAGCAACGCAATGCGGCTTCGGGACGCGGCAAAACCCTGATCTGACAGCCAGCCGTCGTTCCGAAAATTGAATACCACCTAAACTTTAATGAAAACAGCGGTTTGCGCCGTCTGATTGCGCAGCTCCGGTCGCCCCCATGCGCCGGCCAGCCGAGGGCACTCCGAAATCGCCGGACACATCGGCGGGTCGGCCGCCACATCACTGTGGGAATACACCCGGAGGAAAAACCCGACATGCGTAGTCGTCTTCGTCAACACCCGGGTCGGCCCGTCCCGACCGCGAATGCTGGCCTCGCCTCTCGACGACGCGGGGGCACCGGTCCGAGGCTCGGGAGAGGAGCGGCTCTGCTGTTCGCCGCGTTCGCAGTCTTCGTGATGGGTGAGCGAGGTCAGGCCACGCCCATGACGTTTCAATTCGAAGCCCATGTGAGCGAGGTCGCCTCCGAGCTGACGGGAACCTTCAGCATCGGCCAGTCGATTTTCGGAAGCTATGCCTTCGACTCTGAGGCCGTCGACACGGTCTCCAGCAACGACATCGGAGCCTACGCCTACGACAGCTTCACGTTTTCGATCGACAGCTACACGGGAAGCTCTTCCGTCGGGCAGATTCAAGTATCCGATGACGTTGCGAGCGGCGCGTTCGATTTCTACCGGGTCCAGAATCTCCGGGTCCCGGGCGGAATTCTGGCCGACGCCGTGGGGGCGTGGACCCCCATCGAGCTCTCTCTGCAGCTCACCGACTCGACCGCCATGGCCTTCGACACGGACGCCCTTCCGTTGAACCCACCCGACATGGCGGACTTTCCGGACTTCCGAGGATTCCGACTGAGCTTCGCCGAGAATCCCGATGCCGGGCCGGTCGTGTCCCTGCGCGGCACCGTCACGTCCCTCTCGTTCGCCCACGTACCGGAGCCCTCAAGCGGGTGGCTCCTCGCCGCGGGTCTCGCCGGATTGGTCGCACGCCGTCGCCATCGCCGCGCGAACCTTTGAGAGTCTGCGAACCTAGACCTGTACAGCGTTTGTCTGATAGGTTTCTTGCGATGGGATTCCGCGCGACCCTGCCCCTACTGGCAGCGATCGCCATCCTGGCCAGTGCCGGCCCCGGCCTGGGCCAAATTCCGACCAAAGCCCAAATTCCGACCAAAACTGACTCGACGCGGATCTCGCTTCAATTCCAAGACGCCGAAATCGCGAAGGTCGTCGAAGCCGTCGCAGTCGCGCTGGGAGAGCGTTTCCTCTTCGACGATACGCTCCGTGGACGAATCACGATCGCAGTCTCGGAGCGCGTCAGTGCTCCCGAGGCACTGGAGATCCTGAATGCGGCGCTCTTGATGAAGGGCTACGCGGCTGTGCCCTCTCCCGGGGGCTTCCGAAAAATCATCCCAATCCAGAATACCGCGACCCACGCCCCCTGGACTCTGGAACGACCGCTGCGCGAACGCGAGGGAGTCGTGACGACCATGGTTCGGGTCCGGTACGCCGAGGCCGGGAGAATCTTCGACGCGCTGCAGCCGATGTTGGCCACCTCGGTACTCGGGCGTGTCTATTCGCCCACCAACAGTCTGATCCTGGCCGGCACCGAGGCGCGGCTTCGTCGAATTCTGATCGTCGTCCAGGCTCTCGATCAAGCCCAACGGCAGCACCTTAGGGTCCTGCGCTTGCGCTACCGCGATGCCACCGAGGCATCGAGACTCATCGAGAGTGTCTTCGACGCGGCAGCCAGCCAGGGGCTCTTCGAATTGGTCGTAGACGAGCGTACCAATGCCCTGATCGTCGAGGGCGCGCCACACCAGCTGGACAAGATCCGGGCCTTTGTCCGAGAAATGGATACTCCGATCGAGGGCGGAGGCGAGTTGCACGTCGTTCGCGCCTTGAATGTGGACGCGGAGCGCCTGGCAGAGCTGATTCGCGGAGCCTCCTCCGGGGCAACCCGTTCTCCGGGCCGACCCGGGGCGTCGACCCCTCCCGACTATACGATCGCGGTGGATGCTCCCACGAACTCGCTGGTGATCCGCGCCGCGCCCCACACCTTTCGAGACATGGCCGATTTGATCCGGGAGCTGGATCAGGCACCGGCAATCGTCAGCCTGGAAGTACTGGTGGTCGAGGTCTCCACGAGCCAGGCCCTCAAGCTCGGCGTCGGAGCGATCGTTCCATTGGGAAACGATGTGGGTGCCGAAGGTGAGACCGAGGGAACGGGCCTCGTGCAGATCAACAGGAGTGCGGCCGAGGCACTCGCGAATCCGACCGCGGATACCGTATTTCGACTCAGCCGGTCGCCGCTGGTGATCCCCGTCGATCTCCCGGGTGGCGAAACCATCGCCGTGGAGGTTCCGGTCGACAACGTCGTCATCCTCGCCCGGGATCTTCAGATCTCCACACGAATCCTCCTGAACCCCCACCTGATCGCCATCAGCGGGGAAGAACAGCAGATCCAGGTAGGAGACAACATTCCGATTCCGGTGAGCCGCGTGACCACCGACGAAACCAACAGGCCCCTGACGCAGCAGCAGGACATCGAACGTCATGACGTGGGCACATATCTGCGGGTCCTGCCCACCGTGGGCGTCAAGGGCGGAGTGCACCTGGTGGTCCACGTCGAAACGAGCCAGATCGCGCCCTCCCAAGTCGGCACCGTGGAGCAGGTCGGCCCCACGATCCGACAGCGAACGATCGATGCGACCTTCACCCTGCGCGATGGGGAACTTGCGGTCATTGGAACACTCGACCAGCCGCGCCGGGTCCGCGTCGAAAGAGCAGTTCCCTTTCTGGGCAGGATCCCCATACTGGGGAGGCTCTTCAGAACCGTCGACGATCAGGATTTGAATTCCCACCTGGTGATCGCGATCCAGGCGCGAGTGCTTCGGACTCCGACGGATCACGCCGCTGAGTCGATCCGCCGACGCCTCGCCTTCGAGCGCCACCTGCAGGGCCTGGAAGGGCTGAGTCGGGTCACCGAGGCGCCGTACGCACTTCTCGCGACCACCCGTTCCCGGCGCGGCGATGCCGATGCGATCGCAGGGAGGCTTTCGGGTCCCGAAGGCAACGGAAGGGTCGTCGTCTTGGAAACCGACGGACGGCCCCGCTTCGACGTCTACCTCACGGGTTTCCAAAAGCTCGCAGAAGCGGGGAAGGCGGCTCTCGACCTGAGCGCCCAGGGCTGGACCCCGAGCGTCGTCGCAGTCCCCAGATCGCTTCACTGAACTCAGTATTCCTATAACAAAATCAGATATTTATCCCTTCTGACTGCGTCTTCCTAGAGCCGCGGGTCGCCAAGGAGGTTCCCAGATCTCCAGACACTTCGACGGATCTGTCGCCACATAACTGTGGGTATTTACCCTCAGGACAAACAGGCGTGTACAGACCTCCTTGCCAACGACCCCGTCGGTCCGTTCCGACCGCAAACCCCGGCTCTCAACGACGCCGGGGAACCGGTCCGAGGCTCGGGAGGGGAGCGGCTCTACTGTTCGCCGCGTTCGCGGTCCTCGGACTGGGTGGGCGAGGACAGGCCACGCCGATCTCGTTTCGATTCGACGACTACCGCTACGGCGGCTCCACATTCACGATCGACAGCTACAAGGTTGGGGCCACGAGCGGATCTCGATGGCTCGACAGCTACCGGGTCGAGCATGTTCGGGATCCGGGTGGGATCCTGGCTGGCGCCGTCGAGGCGTGGGCGCCCGTCGAGATCTCTCTCCAACGCGCCGACTCCGCGGGCATGGCGTTCGACACCGACGTGCTTCCGTTGAGACAAAACGACCTTTCCGATTTTCCGGGATTCCGAGACTTCCGACTGAGCTTTGGCGAGAACCTCGATGCCGGTCCGCACGTGTCCGATCCCGGCTCCTCGCCCTCCCCCGTTCCGGAGCCCTCGACCGGGTGGCTCCTCGCCGCCGGTCTCACCGGATTGGTCGCATGCCGGCGTCGTTGCCGCCCGAGCGTTTGACCGGCACCTCGTTTCGATCGGCAGCGGTTCTCGCTGTTGTCGGAGTCTGGACTGGACTCGCAGCACCGAATCCCGTGTGTGCGGATGAGTCCCTTCTCGCTTGTGAATTCGTCGGCGACCTCGAAAACCTGCCCCCGATCGAAGGCGGGGATCTCGGACGGGCGCACCCCGGCCGCTCGCGTTTCGCGGCTTCCAACCATACTCTGGCCGACGGCCCGGTCGCGGCGAGCGGCGGTCCCGATTTTCCGGGAATTCCCATCCCCCGGGTGGGATTCGACCTCAAGCCCCAGTGCAGCTGTTCCGCCGCCGGTCGATCCGATCCCTTTTCGAGCGGGGGGCTGCTCCGAGAACGATTCGTGGCGCACGGTGCCGAGCCCGTGCCGGGTCCGGAAGGGATCTCCCCGAACGAGTCCCGAGTGTTCGAGACTCAACCCACCTGCTTGCCCGACGGCCCCGCCGGAGAAGAAGCCCTTCTGCAGTGGAGTTTCGGGCTGGAGCACTTTGCGGTCTCAGACCTCCGCGTCGACATCTGTCTCGACGTTCGGAAGTGCCAGAAGGAGGACGACGCCCTCGGTGCGGCCATGACGGTTCTCGAACCCGACTTCCGGGATGACTTCGGCCCCGTCCCCCCGCCGACACTGCGGGTGATTCAACACCGAGGCGACTTTCGGGTTTCGGGATCGGCACGTTGTGCCTGCGACGACGAGACGCTGGACCTTTTCACACTACCGGCGGCGTTCCTGATCCCGGGCGAGCCACCGCCCTACCGGACTTTGTCGGATGCCGGGGCTCTGACGGACGGGCAGCCGCCCGACGCAACACTTCCCGACTCGAACCCGGGTGGAGAGATCCGGACCAGCACTCATTTCATCGGTCGCGGCTGCACAGCGGTGATGGTGAAGAACACCGGCGATTTCGTTGCGTACGACTTCGTCACACTGGAGCTCCGGGTTCCCGCAGCCACGCGCGTGCGCATTCGAGCTGCCGCGGACTCCGCCGCGGTCTGCTACCTCGCCTTTCCCAATCCCGTCCTGCGCGACTGAGAGACCCCTTCGCGTTGTCTGGATGGATCGCGATCTTTCCCGCGACCGTCGCTGCCCTGCCGGAATCTAGCGCGACGGCCTGGCGCTCAGGTAGGAGATCTCACAGGAGGTGGGGTCCGCGAAAAGGCGGGCCCGCTCGGTCTCCGGCACGTCGATTCGGATGACGATGAGATCGTCCTTCAGCAGGGGCTCGTTGTTGCTGAAGGGATCGATCAGGACCGCCGTCGGCTTGCATCCGAGGATTGCGATCTCGCCGTTCTCGCGCAGGATCCGCTGTTCGAGGCCGGGAATGGTCCTGGCATCCAGGGCCGACTCGAATCGCCGGAGATGCTGAGGCTCGCGGCCGATCTGGGTCACGCGGATATTGAGAGGCCGGTTCCCCAGAATCAGATCCGGGATGTGGCCTCTTCGCCCGAACGTCGACAGATTCGAGAAGGTGGCGGCCGGAGCGCTCTTCTGGGCGAGCTCGGCGCACAGGGAGCACTTGACCCCGAGGCCGGCGAAGTCGTCGGGGACCCCCTTGCTCACCAGGATCGTCCACGTGAACCGCGCACGCGAGCCGGGGCGCAGGAGTCCCTGACCGATGACCCGCGGAATCGTCTGGAAGACGCCCGGTCGGCCGGCCACCGGTGCGGCGCCCTCGGCGAGAAAATCCTCCGCGGGATCGACGTCGTTCAAACCGTTCGGGTCGACACCGCTCCCGAACTGGAACCGGTCGCCCAGAGGCGGCGGCAGCGACAGGGATCTCGTGAGGGCGAGGGCGTTGTCGAAGCCGACGCCATCGTGCTCCATGAGCATCTCGAGAACTGGGCCCATCTCGCAGCGGGATTTCAGGGCCACAGCGTCGTCGCGGTCCTTGTCCGTGGGGGTCCGGCCGCCGGCGGTCGCCGTAACCTTTACCGAGTTGTCGAATGCCAGCTCTTCCTCTCCGCGGAAGGAAATCGCCGGCCACTCGCAATCCAGCAAAAGGCCACCTGTGTCCGAGGAGCGCAGGGGCCCCAGGCTCGCTCGGAAGCTTCCACCGCCCAGATCGTCCACTGGAAGGAAATCGCGGTGGCCGTCGAGGCGACAGATTGGCGCGCTGAGACGAACCGGTTCGTGAACCGTGTCTTTGATCACGACCTCGTCCAGATCCGCAGCTCCGCAGTTGGTGACGCGAAACGTCGCGTGGAAGCTGGCTCGTTCCTGACCGGCGGCGCCGTCGCCCCGGCATTCGGCACCGGCATTCTTCTCCACCTCTACGCACGACGGGGGCGCCACCCGGAACCCGACGCTGTCCTCCTGGCAGGTGTCTGCCCCGGAGCCGGTCCGCACTCGAATGAACTTCGGGAACACCCCGCTGCTCCCGCGCACCCCCGGCAGGTTCGCCAGGTTGTCCACGAAGTAGACCACCTCTCGGCTCACGTCCTTCCCGCTTTCGGGCGGCGCCTGAATGGCGAGGCCGGTGGTGCCAGCCGAATACATCCCGAGGTCCTGGGAATCCACGCAACGGCTTCCCCCGGAACCCGCGGGGCCGGCGATCGGGGAATCCACACCCGCCGCCCGAATCAGGCAGAGTCGGCCGTTCGAGGTCGCGTGCCCCGGGAAATCTTGCGGCGTGTAGTCCCCGACGTTGGTCCGGGGCAGATTGAACGTGTACTCGACGCTGTCCGGAGGGAAGTTCTCGTCCAGTTCGACCGAGTAGAGATCCCGGTTAGCGATCACGGGATCGTCTGGAACGCTGACGCCACCGATCACGCTTCCCGAGTTCGGATCGCCATTTCCGTCCCGGTCGCCGACCACGCCGACCATATGGAAGGCCACCGAGAGCTCATTCTCATCGAAGATCACGTAGCAAGCTTCTTTGATCTTGGTGCCCGAGTTGGAGATCTCGATGTTCTCCTGCCCGTACTTCCCGGGGCACGAGAGGGAGTTCGAGCTGGCTGTGATGCACTCGGCGGCGAAGATGTCGCCGCGGATTCCGGCTTCGAACTCGACGACCGTCTGCTTCACTTCGTCGAAGGTATCGGGAGGGAACTGTGCCAGCGAAGGTGGGGCGCAAAAAAACAGGGCCGCGACACCCGCCAACGCGATGGAACCCGAGCGCATTTCTTGGGCCCCGGGCCTCATGCGCCCGGCACGATCGGGTTCTCGTCGACCCTCGGGTTGTCATCGATCGGCGAGATGGGCGCTTCCCCCGCCTGCTTCTCCGCCTCGATGGCCAACCGGTTCTCCCGGTAGAAGAGCGCCTTGGCGGCAGCCGCTCGCACCCGTCGCATGGGATCCGAAACGGCATTCTCGAGAGCCTGGGTGATCGCCTGCGAGGTCAGGAGATCCTCCGATCTCATGGCCTGAATGACGGCTGCGTTGCGGATCGTGACCGACTCGTCTCCGAGCGCCGCGAGCATGAAATCGATGAAATCGGGCCCGCTCCCGGTTCTCGCCACGGCGTGCATGAACTGCTTGCGCAGATGGGAATTGCTGATCTCCGCGAACTCGGCGATCAGCGGGGAAAGGTCGTGGGCCGCCTGGGCACTGGCGAGCTCCAGGGGGTCGCCGATCCCCTGATCTCGGAGCCCTGCGATGACCTCCTCGGCGGCGCCGCCGGCCCCGGTCCCGGCGAAGCCCCTCAATGCCGAGATGGCCAGTGTCGACAGCGGGCCCTCGTCCTCCACGATGATCTCCCGAAGAGCATTCACCGCGGCCTCGGATCCCGAACGAGAGAGCACTCCGATCGCGCGTTGGCGCTCTGCGCGCGAAGCCGAGCGATCGCGAGCCACGACCAACGCGTCGGACAGCGAGTCGGTCGATCTCCGGGCCGCCGCGCTCGACCGGCTGCGGGAAGCCGCAGCCCCGGACGAATCGCGCGCCACCGAGACCAGTTTTTCGAGCTCCCCACCGCCTCCGTAGACCTCGACGCGGTCGAAGTGTTTCCCGCGCAAGAACGCCAGGGCCACCAACGGATCGGGTGTTTCGGAGAAGTGGGGCAGGCGGGCGCGCGACGGCTGGCCGAGTACGGTGACATCCACCCCCGCCCGGGCGGCGATGCGCGACACCGCCGCGACGTCTCGGGCCTTCTCGGCGTTCGCTTGCGGAGCCGAGGCCAGAAGCGACAGAAACAGCAGAGCGCCGAAAAGCCCCAGCCCCACTCCGGGCCGAGACCCATCGACGCGCTTCCACTTCAACCGGAGGTAGGGCATGACCAACTACGCTCCATCGGTGAGCCGAGAGCGACCCGCTTTCCGCGAGATCGCCCCGACTACCCCTCTGTTGCCTTTACGGTCCCTGCGAACAGATATCCTTGAAGAAACCCTCTCCCGCGTTGCACGTCCGCAGATACGAGATCTCGCAAGATGTCACGTCCATCAGAGCCGAACTCTTGGCCGTCGCGGGCACGTGGATGATGGTTCGGATGATGTCCCCTTCGATGTACTGCGCCCCTTCGTTCTCCAGAAGCACGTTGGTCCCCTTGCAGCCGATGAAGGCCACCTTCTTCGCGTTCGAATCCTGCTCGACGAGGTCGAGACCGGGGATCAGCACGTACGTAGGGTTGCCGAGGCGAGTACTGTGGTCGCAGTCCAGACGATTCGATCCGCACATATGTTGCACTTCCATCGTCCACTCGGTCTGGAGCCGATTGAGATTGTCGAAGAACGTGGATTCTCCGTCAAACGAGTGGGCGTCGGGCGGAGCGGTGGACTCGACGAAGGTGGCACCGGGGCCCCCGTTCTGGGGTCGCGTGGCGCAGACCGAGCACGTCACCTCGATGTGGGAGAGCAGGGACTGAGCCTTGATCCCGATGTCGTAGGTGAATTTCGCACGCTGGCCGACCTGGATGTGGTCGAAGGTCTTGACCGTCGGGACCGTCATGAACATGCCGGTCGGAGAGTGAGGCGAGTTCTCATCGGGATTGAGAAGCTCGAAGGCCCCCTCCGCTGTGAAGTTCTCGTTCCCGAAGTCGTCGCTGTCTTCCGTCCCGTATTCGTTCTCGCCCAGTCCGGGCTCGATGCTCGAGCCCTCCGGTGTGCAGCCGGCGTCCTTCCTGACGTAGTCCAGTTCCAGGTCGTTTCCGACGCAATCGTGTTCCTTGATCATCTCACCCGCGTACGACACCCCGGGCAGCGTCAGCAGCCCGGCGACGCCGAGGACAAGGGTGAGGTTCGAAATCCAGCGGCTCATCGTCCACTCCTTCCCGCGTTGGCAGTCCGTCTTTCGCCGTCCATCAGTCGTCCTCTCCGCCCGGTACATGGCCTACTCCCCCACCAGTGCGAGGTAACAAACCGCGGCCGAATCCTGGGCCGCTCGCACGCGCGCGTTGATGCTCGACGGAATCGAAAGCTGGATGCGGATTCGATCTTCCTTGACGAACAAGCCGTCGTTCTTGATCCACTTGATCGAGCAGTCCCTGCCGATGAACTCGATGCTCTCTTCGAGCATCGCCTCGAAGGGGGGACTCTCGGGATTGGCGGTCCGCGGGATATCCTTGATATTCGAACCGCTCCTCCCCGAAGACGGGAAGCTGACCTCGCTCAACCCGGGCATGACCAGGTTCGTCACGTCCCGCTCTCCTCCTGGGAACGGATTGTCGAGTCGGAACGGACCGGCCTCGTGAACCACGCGGATCACCACGGGCGCGATGAGGTCGTTGCCTACGGTGAGGGCGATCTCTCCCGGAGTCGATGCCTGACCCTTGTCGTCGTCGTCCCGCTG
>JAZFUU010000119.1:0-6604 GCA_036447375.1 Myxococcota bacterium | reverse complement strand
ATCGATGGCGACCCGGCGTTGGTCGATCACGTGGCCCGCGTCGATGTCCGGAACCATGTGATGAAGCGACACGCCCGCTTCGGAGTCGCCCGAGAGGATTGCCCAGGCGATCGGATTCACGCCCCGATGCCGCGGGAGAAGAGAGAAGTGGAGGTTCAGGCATGGGAAGCGGACGGCGTCGAAAAGCGATGCGTGCAGGATCTGGTCGTATTGAATCGAGACCAACGCGTCCGCCTCGTATTCCGCCAGGCGCTCCACGAAGTCCGGAGCGTTGATCCGGCGCGGTTGATCGAAGCGCAGGCCGAGCCGCTGGGCCGTCTTCCGGAAGGAACGCTGCCAGCCATCTCGGCCGTCGTCGCCCGCCGTTCCGATGGCCCACACCTCGTCGCCGCGCTCCGCCAGGAGTTCCAACGCCCGGCTGCCCGGCGTGTTCTTGCCGGCCAGAATCCATCTCACGAGCGCGCTCCATCCCGGGGAACCCACTCGTCCAGCACCTCGCGGAAGCGATCCAGCACGAAATCCTGATCGTCCTGAGAGAGATCGTTGTACATCGGCAACAGCAGCGTCTGGTCGTCCAGCTGCTCGCTCACGGAAAGCGAACCACTGCAGTGAGCCCCTCGATACGCCACCTCCCGGTGCACGGCCATGACGCCGCGCCGGGTGGCCACTCCCCGAGCGTGAAGAGAATCGAGCACCCGATCGCGGGTCTCGCGGTCGATTCCGGGAATCCGCAGAACGTAGGACTGGTAGTTCGGCAGGGCGTAGGCCGGGCAGCCACGGACCGCTACCTGAGGAAGCGCCGCGAGCTGCGCGTTGTAGTACGCACCGCGCGCCCGGCGAGCGCTGACGAATGTGTCCAGCTTTTCGAGCTGGGCGATTCCCACGGCGGCGTGCAGGTCGGACATCCGGAGGTTGTAGCCGACCTCCTCGTAGCGCTCCGTAATCACGCGATCGGCCCGGTGCCGCTCGTGGTCGGAAGTCGACATCCCCTGGTGCCGAAGCCGACGCATGCGGGCCGCCAGCTTTCTGTCAGGCGTGGTGATCATGCCCCCCTCGCCTGTCACCAGGACCTTGCGGGGATGGAAACTGAAGCAACCCAGGTTCGCGGAGGATCCGACCGGGCGACCGCCGTGGCTCGACCCCATGGCGCAGGCCGAGTCCTCGATCAGGGCGATTCCGTTCGCATCGGCAAGTTTCTGGAGCGCGTCCAGGTCGACGGGAAGACCGAGTTGGTGCACCACCAGGATGGCTCGGGTGCGAGAGGTAAGCGCCGAGGCCACCGCTGCCGGGTCGACGTTGTAGCTGTCCTCGTCCACGTCGACGAGCACGGGCGTGGCGCCCACGTGCACGATCGAGTTGACGCTGGCGATGTAGGTGAGCGAGGGAACGACGACCTCGTCGCCCGCACCAATCCCCAGGGTGTGAAGCGAGAGAAAGAGCGCCGCGGTGCCCGACGACACCGCCACGGCGTGCTCGGCACCCACCACGCGGGCGAATCGCTCCTCGAAGGCCTCCACCCGCGGGCCCTGGGTCACCCAACCCGATCGCAGGGTCTCGAGGAGCAGCGCTTCCTCTTCGGGTCCGAAGGTCGGTCTCGCCAGCGGAACCCGCCGAGCCGGTTTCGCGTCGCGGGGTTTCGCATCGCGGGACGGCTTTTCGCTCACGACCACCCCCGCACCAGGGTCCGGAACCGCAAGCGGAGCATGTCCCTGAGGGTCCAGAGGATGTCCTTGGGCCTCCCGAAGTGGCCAGAGCCGCTCTCGCGCCGGCGAAACTCCACCTCCACTTCCCGCACACGCGCACCGGCGTGCTCCGAGCGGATAATCAGCTCCGGCGTGACAAAGGCCGGGCTGGTGGACAGGAGCTCGAGGGACTGCACGAAGGAGCGACGATAGAACTGCACGAAGTTCAGGTCTGCCGTCCGGGGGCGGAACAAGAGGCGCAGCAGGAGATTGTTTCCGAGGGAGGTGATCTTGCGCCATCGCGAATGGGCGGCGCGGTTGAGGCGACGCGCTGCAATCACGTCGGAATCGGCGAAGAGCGGAATGAACCGGTCCAGGTCTTCCGGAGCCAGCGGCAGATCCATGCCGTTGTGAAAGACCCACTCGCAGCGGGCCTCGCGGAGGCCTCGGGCCAGCGACACTCCGTAGTTCAGGTTGCGTTCGTTGTGGATGACGCGAATCCGGGGATCCTCGGCCGCGAGCCTATCGGCGATCTCGCCCGTCCGGTCGGTGCTTCCATCGTCGATCACGATGATCTCGAATTCGTCGGTCAGACGTTGCAGGGCATTCACGGCGCGCCGCACCGCGCTCTCGATGCTCGCCTCCTCGTTGAAACCCGGCATGATGAGCGACAATCCGACCTTCTCCAATTCAGGCTCCCGAAGTCTTCGGCTCTCGATAAACATGGACCGTGTACTCGTAGAGTGGATAGTCGAGACGCAGGCTGACGTACCGGCTCAGCTCGGTCCGGCAGAATTCCAGGACGGCGGCGGGATTCGCGTAGAAGAGGTTCTCCGATCGGAAGTCGACCCGGTCCGTCATGAGGTTGAACGCCGTCACCTCGCGGCACTGCGCGAACATGGCGCGGATCATCCTTTGCACATAGTTCCACCACGCCTCGTCCGAGTGGTGGAGTTTCACGTTGAAGACGCCGGACGCGAGGACTGCGTCGAAACGCTCGACCGGGGGATCGCGCAGCAGGTCGCGTTGCTCGAAGGCGGCCTCCGGATGGCGCACCCGGGCCACCGCCACCATTTTCTCCGAGAGATCACTCCCCGAGTAGGCGGAATCGAATCCCCGTTCGGCGAGGAAGTCGAGCAGGTGCCCGGCACCGGCTCCGATTTCGTGCACGCTCTTGCCACGCAGGTCGCAACCTTCGCAGAGCACGGCGAAGCGAAGCCGCTGTGAGGCCTCGTCCTTCCAATCCATGCCCCGGGCAGTGGGGCCATGGCGGCGGAGCGTACTCTCATAGTGATCGACGACGGCCCGCTCGAGAGCGACGAGCTTCGCGTCGGAGTGCGGCCGCGCCACGGCTCGGGCACTCACGGCTCGCTGCCCTCCGATCCCTCGCCGGCGCTCCAGGCCGAGCGTCGGGAGCTCACACCGCTGCGGGTCCGCTGCTCCACTCCCATGCGGTCGAAGGGCAGCACGTAGTGCCAGGGGTATCCGTTGCGGACCTGCTCCGGGGAACTGCTGAGGATCGGTTCGACGTCACCTGTGATGCGGGTGTAGTAGGCGTAATTCACGTCGCGGCTGCCCCACTGGCGCTTGAAACGATGCACCCCGCTTTCGGGGGGCGACGGCTGCCAATTGTAGTGGCGCACGCCACGCTCGCGTGCCCAGCGCATCGAGTGCAGAGCCAGCAGGAAGTTCGGCCCGAGGCTCGCGGCGAAAGTGGAGACCGAGGGCATGAGCGCATCGATCACGGACCCGTGACACACGTAGAAGCCGCCCGCCACCATCTCGCCCGATTCGGAGAGCCGCACGAAGAAGAAACGCGCCTTGTCGCGCGGCACCATGTGTTCGAGGGCGCCGAGGAAGAGCTGGCGGGGCAGCGGCACGGCCCCGATCTCGCGGTGACGAGCGGTGTGGATCTCGTACCACGTTTCGACGTTGGCGCGGGTCTGCTGGTCGTCGACCACGAGTCGCCCGGCGAGCGCCTTGCGCAGGTTCCGCTGTAGATTGGTCGTGCCTCCGTGAAAGTCTCCCCGCGAATCGAGGGCCTCATCCAGGTCCAGGATCTGGGAGACGTTCTCCAGGGTGTAGTCCGGCACGAACCACTTCTCACAAAGCGCCCCGTCCGGAAACAGCGGATTTCCGATCACCGTCGCCACCGCACAATGTCTCTCGGCGGCAAGCGCTCCGAATCGGTCCAGAAGAACCTCGTAGACGGGACCGGGTTCCACATCGGGGAGCACGGCGACGCCGCCCAGGGGGCCGGCCTGGGCACAGGACGTGAGGATCGCACCCAGCGGTCCCTCGAAGCGGTAGCCCGGAAGGACACCCACCAGGTCACCGCCCCGGCGACAGCCGAGGAAGAGTGGCTCGTCCACGCCCAGCCCTGCGATGACGTCTCGCCAGCCCGGTGTCTGCTGGGCGAAACTCGTGGGGCATTTGGCAAAAAAACATGCGAGTTCCGCATCGGTGGCCGGATCGCCCGCCGGGAGCAGCTCGACGGTCCACGGGCACGTCACGGCCGTTCCTCAGCCGCGCCGGCGAAGAATCCCAGGACCTGTTCGGCGACGTGGACGGCCAAGGTCCTAGAGAGCGATTCGCTCGCCGTTCTTGCGGAGGGACGCCTGGCCGGCCTCCAGCAGTCGCACGACGCGCAGACCGGCCAGCCCATCGGAGGGCGGGTGAATCCCGCGCTCGACGGCGTCGATGAACGCGCGGCAGACCCGATTGAGCGGCTCGGCGTTGTCCAGATGTGGCGCGTGCATGTCGCCCACGCGGTAGTCGACGAGGGCCCGGGTGCGGCTCGAGGCATCCGCATCGCGGGTGATCCCCTTGTCGTAGACGAGAACCTTCTCGCTGGGCGCGAGGTCATCGTAGACGATCATCCGCCGGGAGCCTCCGATCAGGGTGGAGCGAAGCTTGACGGGAGCCAGCCAGTTGACATGAAGATGGGCGATCAGCGTGTCGTCGAACTTCATCGTGATGTAGGCGAGGTTCTCGTGCTTTCCGTAGTGGGTGCTTCCGACGGCCGACACCCAAATGGGATCGCGATCGATCAGGTGGGTCATGATCGAGAGATCGTGGGGGGCCAGGTCCCAGAGCACGTTGACCTCGGACTGGAAGAGACCCAGGTTGACTCGAACCGAGTCGAAGTACAGGAGGTCGCCCAGCTCGCCGGCGTCGATGATCTCGCGGATCTTCCGCACGGCGCCGCCGTAGACGAAGGTGTGATCGACCTGCAGAGTGAGACCGCGATGATCGGCCATCTCGACCAGCGCTTCGGCGGTCTCCACGGAATCGGTGAGCGGCTTCTCCACCAACACGTGCTTGCCAGCCTCCAGCGCTGCGCTGGCCAGCTGAAAATGGGTGTGAATCGGCGTGCAGATCGCGACCGCATCCACCGCCGGGTCGGCGATCAGCGCGTGCGCATCGGCCGTGGCGCGGGCGGCCGGGTAACGCCTGTGGACGCTGCTCAGACGCTCGGGGTCGAGATCGCAGACGGCCCGGAGCTCGCACGCTTCGATCGAAGCGAAGTTCCGGATCACGTTCGGACCCCAGTAACCGCAGCCGATGACACCGATTCCCAACATGGATACTCCGTTCTGGCGCAGGGGCCCGCGGTCAGCCCTTGCCCATGACCTTTTCGATCGCCTTTTCGAAGCCGTGGTCCCATTCCATGTGCTGCCAGTCCATGCACGGCTTGCACAGGTTCATCTCACCCCAACGCCCGCTGGCGTGTAGCTCGCGGAAACGCTCATAGACGGGACTCTTCCAGATCTCCTGGATCGATTGCTCCATCACATTTCCGACCAGGCCGCGGTTGAACCAGTCTTCGACACAGAAGCGGATGTCTCCCTTGTGGTTGATGGTCACCCTCTTCCAGAACTGGGGACAGGGCCAGCGTGCCAGGTCCTCATCGAAGTAGGTCTCGCTGGCGTTGATGATGCCGAGATCGGTATTGAGGCCGCGGACCAGCACCTCGTCGACGTAGGGCCCCCAAAAGGCCTTGAAGTCCTCCACTTCCCCCAGCGCCTCCTTCTGCTGGATGATGCTGGTCATGATCTTGGTCGGCGATCGCAGCTCGTCGCGCAACTCGATCAGCCGCTTCAGATTCGCCGTGACCTGATCGAACTTGCCCCGCTTCCGGATCTTCTCGTAGGTCTCCTTTGTGTGGGCGTCGAGGCTCACGTCGATGACGTCGATGGGCGCGAGCAGCAGGCGCCGCATCTTCTCCTCACTGAGCGCCATGGCGTTGGTGGTGAGATCGACCGGACCAATCCCCGCGTTCTTGGTTTCCTCGACCATATCGAGGAACTGCGGATGGAGGATCGACTCGCCATCGGCCGCGTAGCGGAACACCCAGAGGCGATCCTTGAAATGGCGTGTCTCCTCGACAATCCGGGTATGGATCGCCGGGTCCATGAACGTCGCCTTGTAGCCCGGGGCGCGCTTCATGACCGGATGCGCGCAGTGAATACACGCCATGTCGCAGACGTTGGTGACGGCGATGATCAGGATCGGTGGAAAATCCGCGTGCTCGGGTTTTGTGAATCCATGGTTGCCGAACGCGACAGGCTCCGCGGGCACGGGTCCACCGAAGATCGAATCCCCGGATTTCGAAGGGCTGAATTCCACCATTGGATCGTCTCGTTCACGAGCCCCC
Source organism: Myxococcota bacterium (assembly GCA_036447375.1). Lineage (GTDB taxonomy): Bacteria > Myxococcota_A > UBA9160 > UBA9160 > SMWR01 > JACZXC01. The sequence goes on along the minus strand of JAZFUU010000119.1, from coordinate 265 downwards.
ACCCGGCACCATTCTCTCAGGGCCGCGGGGGTAACGCAACGGGATTTCGCCGCTGGAGATACCGGCCGAGTTGCGACTTTCCTGCCTCCCTGTGAAGGCCGGGTACCTCGCACAAGCCCTCACGGCGCGAGGGACGCGTAGTGGCCGACAATCTCCCCGGGTGTGGCGTGCCACAGCAGGCCCCCCGAGCGTTTCGAGAGCCTCTCGAGGAAGCGGAAATAGCGCGCGAGCGCCGGCCGCCGGGCCGACTGGTGGGGCTGCGGGT
>JAZFUU010000118.1:0-31866 GCA_036447375.1 Myxococcota bacterium | reverse complement strand
GGCCTGGAAGCTCGGCACCGGCCTCCAGACCCGACGGGTGCCCGATCCGGACGGACTCGACGACGCCTCGGTGTGGGGAACGCATGCCGGAATCGGACTCGCTTGGGATCCGACTCCGGGCGTTCTGCTCTACGGGCTTGGCGACCTGCGGCTCGACGTGGGACCGGACCTCAAGGGTTCGGTCAGCTTCGGGCCGGGAGCAAAGATCGGAGTGTTTGCGGGAACAGCAGGCATGCGCTGGAGGGGTCATCTCTTCGGCGAGGTGACACGCTTTGGACTCGGCGATACGACGACACGGATCCGGGCCGGCTTGGAAGCACGCCTCACCCTATCTCGTCACACTGCTCTCATTCTCGAAGCCGACTTCAACCGCATCTACGGCGAGAGCTGGCCCGCAGCGTCAATTCAGCTCAATCGCCACTTCTGATCGCAACGATTCGACGGTCGGGCCCGCAGGCTCCTAGAAGAGCGCCGGCTGGGACTCGGGTACGGGTTCCGCGCAGCTCGGGTCGTCGTAGCGTGGGTTGTTCACGCGCGAGCTTACCGGATGCAACGTCATGCGATCCGATGCAAACGGGCGCAACAGGTCGACCAGCGAGTCGGCATCCTGAAGTTCCAGGTCGAGCCAGCGCTCGTAGTCTCGGGGCTCGAGAATCACGGGCATGCGATCGTGCACGGGGGCGACCCGATCGTTGGCCCGGGTCGTCAACAGCGTGCAGGATTCGATCACGAGGTCCTCGGGACCATTCCATCGTTCCCACAGACCGGCGATCGCGAAGGGGAGCTCATCGGTCACACCGATGCAGTACGGCTGCTTCGTCGCGATCGCCCCTGACCGCCCGGACCATTCGTAGAATCCGTCGGCGGGGACGAGGCATCGGCGCAGGCGAAACGCCTTGCGATACGCCGGTCGCTCCGCCGCGGTTTCCGCGCGGGCGTTGATCATCCGGAAGCCGACTTTCGGGTCCTTGGCCCAGGCTGGGATCAGCCCCCATCGACGCGGCTCGAGCACCCGGACACCGTCCGACCGGGTTCGAATCGTCGCAATGTCCTGACTGGGAGAAATATTGAAGCGGGGCCCGAGGTCCGGCACCTCGCCCAGGCCGAAGCGGTGAGCCAGACGCTCCGGAGTCGACGTCAAATTGAATCGTCCGCACACGGCGCCCCTCCAGATCCGCCAACCCCGATCGGCCCCCGGATTCCGCCTGCTACAGTACCGCGTCTTGCGTTCAGAGATTCTAGAGAACACTCGGGATCCGGCGAGCCATCGGCCCGTGTCTCTCGTCGTGCGCGGGGCCATCGGCGGCACCCTCATGGGCCTGGCCAACCTCGTTCCGGGAATCAGCGGTGGGACCATGCTGTTGGCCGCCGGCGTCTACCCCGCGTTCATCTCGGGAGTGGCCGAGATCACGACGCTTCGCTTCCGAGTCCGCTCCGTCGTTCTCCTGGGATCGATCGTCGCGACCGCGGCGTTGGCCATCCTGTTTCTCGCCGGGAGCGTCAAGGCGCTGGTCGAGAGTCATCGATGGGCCATGTACAGCCTGTTCATTGGACTCACGCTCGGCGGCATTCCGCTGGTGTGGCGCATGGCGCGCCCGGCCTCCCTCGGCATGGGCCTGGGAGCCCTGGGCGGTTTCGGGCTGATGCTCGCGATGGCGCTGATGCACTCCCCGGGCGCCGGCGAAGAAGCGTCGAACGCGTTGCTGATATTCGTCTCGGGAGTCGCCGCGTCGGCGGCCATGATTCTTCCGGGCGTAAGCGGCGGCTACCTGCTGCTCCTGCTGGGCCAGTACGAGCCCATTCTCGGAACGGTCGACCAGCTCAAGCGGGGGTTGCTCGGCGACCCGGGTAGCGGCGGCGCGTTTTCCCCGGACACCGCCGTCATTCTCGACTCGATGAACGTCTTGATTCCCCTGGGAGTCGGCGTGGTGGTCGGGGTGGTCGGTGCCAGCAATCTGCTCCGCTGGCTGCTCGCGCGTTACGAAAAGCCGACCCTCGGTGCTCTGCTCGGACTGCTGCTCGGTGCGGTGGTCGGATTGTGGCCGTTTCAGGAAGTGCGACCGCCGGAACCGGGTGAGATCGTGAGAGGCCGAACCGTAACCGTCGAAACCCTCGCAGAAATTGAACCCAGACACTGGCCGCTGCGCGTGTTTCGCCCCGACGCCCCTCAGACCGCCGCCGCCCTGGGTCTCGTCGTGTTGGGCCTGGTCGCCACGACGGGCATCGGCCACATCGGCCGTGAGACTTCCCCGAACCGCCCCTAGACGAAGTCGGAAACCGCACGCCACAAGGCACGCAGCCAGGCGAAACCAAAACGGTACGAAGTCGAAAACAGCAAGCCCGCAGGGTGCGCAGCAAGGCGAAGCCGAGCGGAGTCGTCGGAGTAAGCCGGGCGAAACCGAACGGAAGACCAAGCAGGTCGTCAAAAACTGTAGGAAAGTACATTCCTTCCCGGCTCATTTTCCCGCAGCGATGCCGCAACCGCCGGCCCCAACCCAGCACGCCACCACCGGTACCTCGCCGCACACCCCCCCGCGCACGATTCTTGCAACAAAGGGGAAAACCTCTTGCGTCGGGGGTCCTACCGGATGCCGTCGTCGACTTCTTCCATCCTGTTGCGCATCGCCGCACTCCTCGGAGCCGCCAGCCTGGTGGGGTGCATCGCTTACGGTCGCGGTCAGCGCGACGTAGATCGCAGCCCCATCGTCGATACCGGAGTCGGGGCGACCGTTCTGTACCCCGGAGAGTCGCCGGTGCCTCCGAGGGGTCCCACGATCCAGAGATCCCACAGCGGCCCCGGATCCGAGGCCGCGACCCGAAGCGGCACTCCCGCCGGAGCGGCCGGATCTCCGGGCGAAAGCGTGGCGATCACCTCGATCGGCAGGGCCCAGCGGGACGAGGTGTCCCACGCCCAGTATCGGGAGGATCCGCTCTTCCATCGCTACCTCGCCCTCCCGTTCGTCTGGCTCGCCGCGCCCTTCCGGCTACTGAGCATGACGAGAGAACCGGAGCCCGGACCCGAAGTTCCGCGAGCGACCGTGGCTCGGCCCCTCCCGGTCCGCAGCGAGCCCCTGCCGGATTACGAAGCGTCCCGTCTTCGGGAACTCGAACAAGAACTGGACGAGCGAATCGCTCGCGCGCGCCCCCGCCACGAAGGTCAGCCCCCCCACCCGCGGCGCTCTCCCTCGATCGCCGAAGAACTCGCCGCGCTCCAGCGAGGCACGGCGCCTTCGGAAGTGGCTTCCAGCGAGCCGGGTCGCGCCACGCCCCTCGCTCCCAGTCCACCGTCAGCACCCCCGACAACGGCTCATTCGAACCCGCGCGTCCTGGGAGACCGCCCCGCTCACGGCGTCGTCGACCGCGACCGAGACGGACGCATCGATCACTGGATCTACCGCGAGAACGGCGAAATCTCCCGCGAGGTGTTCGACGAAGACTCGGACGGACAGCCCGATCGCGTACTCGTGTACGACCTCGTGAACCATCGTATCGGGCGGGTCGAGGAGGACACCGACCACGACGGTTCCTTCGACTCCTGGACGGACTACCGCGAGGGAGTCATCGTGCGACGGCGCGCCGATACCAATCGCGATGGCGCGGCGGATACCTGGAGCTACTACGCCGCGGGAAACGTCACCCGCCATGAGCGCGATACCACCGGCGACGGGTTCCGCGACCGCGTGGGACTCTACGACGACGAAGGCCGACTCGGGCGAGAGGAACTGGACACCGATGGCGACGGCCGCCTCGACACCACACTGCACTATGACGCCGAGGAGCGCATGATCCGCAAGGAGGAAGACACCGACGGCGACGGACTCGTCGATCTGCTGTCTCACTATGAATCGGGTCGCTTGACACGACGCGAGCTTCTCGACCCCGCGCTCCTGGGAGCCGAGAGCCATAGCCCCAGGACTGAGGAGAACTAGGCCATGCCCCGAACCCTGATCCAAGCCACGGGATTTCTACTGGGCTTCTGGATAGCTCTCTCCCTTGCTCCGATGACCGTATCAATCGCTCGAGCCGACGACGTGCCCTACGCAGAGCTCGAAGCCCGCCTGCATCGGGAGATCAACGCGATTCGGATGCACAAACACCTGGTCTTGCTGGAGCGCCGCCGCGACCTCGACCGGGTGGCTCGAATCCACAGCGAGGACATGGCACGACGGGGATATCTATCACACGAAAACCCGGAAGGTCGCAGCCCTCTCGATCGCATTTCCACGGGCGCCAGCGATGGCTTCACTCTGGCCGCCGAAAACCTGGGTACGACCGACCGGGGCGATTCCACCCGTGAGATTCTGGACGCCTGGCTGGCGTCACCGGTCCATCGACAGAACCTGCTCGCGCCACCGTTCAATGCGACGGGTATCGGCGTCGCCCGAAATCTCGACGGCGCCTGGGTCTACACCCAGGTCTACGTCACCTACCCGCAATAGAAGCTACGGCGACAACGTCGCCGTCAGCCGCCGATCATCCCAGTAGATATCCATCGGCCGCGAGAGATCCAGCGTCTCGGGAAGCACGGCGTAGCCGAGGAGTGGCGCATCGGGAGCCACCCTCCCGATGCTGCCGAGTAGCACCCCGAGCTGATGCGGGTCGGCGCTATCCGGATGGAAGGCGACATGGTCCTGCACGAAGGTCAGATTGGGATGAAAGGGCCGGGACCGGGACGCCGTGGCCGTAAACAACACAATGCGACCCTTCGGCGCGCGACCCGCGCGAGTCGTCGCATCATGGACGCGAGACTCGAAGGCCAGCGAGCGGGCCAGTCGCAGGATAGGGCCCGAGTCGGACCGATCGACGAGCGTGGCCGGCGCCCGCTGCTGGGCCAGCTCGACGATGAGCACCAGGTCGCGAACCTCGTCGGACGAGACTACCAACGGTAGCGCCGCGGACGCCGTCGGAGCGGGCGAGACCGCGGGCTGGGGCCGAGGCAATGCCGCTGTTCGAGCTGCCGCAACCTCCTCTTCCGAGGCTTCCAATCGAGGAGACGGGAGCCGATCCCGCTGCGAGCGCACCCGGCGGGCCGCGTCGACGAGATTGTAAGGATTGTTGGGATCCTTCCGCCGGTTGAACATCTCCCAGGCGTAGGGCCGCGGAAGGTACTCCGCACGAACCGGCGGTACTTCGTCGGGCTCGATGATCTTGGCGTCGCGACACGGGATCGCATCGCTTCGCTGGACGATGAACATGCTCCCATCCGGGCAGATGCCGACGAGACTTCCGTGCGCGGGTAGAGAAGCAACGGTCAGGCCGAAAGCCGCGCCCGCGATCACGATCGCGAGACGTCCAACCCGGTCACTCTGGGGGCGGCAACGCCACATATTCCGGCTCCTTCCCGTTCAATAATAAACGAGAAAAACCATAAAATTCAAATATTTAGGGATCTAAAACGATGTGAATTCGAGGCTCGAACCGATTCCCCGTGAGGGCCGGGCGATTTCCCCCTCCAGCTGCGCATCCCTGTGGCCCGGCGTCGTGCAGAATCAACGCGAACTCTCGAGTAGGGATCGCAGCTGATTCCTCTCCCCTCGGCGAAGCCGGCGCGCCGAGCCGACCGCGAGGCTCCCGAGTCGAATCGGTCCCATCCGAACGCGAATCAGCGCCACCACCGGATGGCCCAATGCCTCGAGGGCACGACGGATCTGTCGCTTGCGACCTTCGGTCAGGGTCAAGCTGAATCGGGTCGTATCGGCGCTGGAATCGTGGCGGGCCCGACCCACCCGGGCCGGCGCGGTGACACCATCGGCGAGATCCACCCCTTTCGCCAGCCGTTCCAACGTCCGGGCGCCGACCCGACCTCGGGCCGTGACGGTGTACTCCCGCTCGATCCCGTGAGAGGGGTGAAGCAGCACCTGCGCGAGCGGTCCGTCATTGGTCAAGAGAATCAAACCCTCGGTATCGAGATCGAGGCGTCCCACTGGAAACAACCGGGTGCGCCGACCGGGCACGAGATCGAGCACCGTGGCTCGGCCCTCGGGATCGCTCACGGTCGTGAGTACACCCCTCGGCTTGTTCACGATCCAATAGTCCGTGACTTCGCGGGTCACCGGCGTCCCGTCCAACGCGATGACATCGCGATCCGGATCCGCCGATTCGCCGAGTTCGGCGGTCCGACCGTTGACCGTGACGCGGCCCGCTCGAAGAAGCCGCTCGGCCTCGCGGCGCGAGGCCAGGCCCGCAGCGGCCAGGATCTTCTGCAGTCGGTCTGTGCGGGCGCTAGGGGTGTCGGGCATCGCAGGGCTGCAGCCTCGGCGGAGCCTGCGATCAGTGAGGCTCGCCGTCTGCCTCCACTTGTGCCCAGGCCGGGGAGGGAACGGAAACGGATTCCGGTTCGGCGGACTCGCCAGAGCCCTCCCCTTCGGAGCCCGATTCCGCCGGGGTCAGCTCCTCCAGATCGCGCAGGGTCGGAAGATCGTCGAGCGTCGCGAGATCGAACACTTCGAGGAATCGCCGGGTCGTCGCGTAGAGCAGAGGACGTCCGGGGACTTCGCGGTGGCCGGCGATGCGAAGGAGCTTGCGCTCGAGCAGGCCCCGGATGACGGCACCCGCGTCGACTCCACGCACGAACTCGACCTCGGCCCGGGTCGCGGGCTGGCGGTAGGCCACAACCGCGAGGGTCTCCAGCGCCGGCTGGGAGAGTCGCAGCGGACGGACCGGCTGAAGGCGTTGCACAAATCCCGCGAATTCGGATCGCGTGCGAAGCTGGTAGCCCCCGGCAACCTCACAGATCTCGAAGCCTCGGCCCTGGACCTCGTAGTCGGCATTGAGGGCCTCGACCAGCGAGCGGGCTCTCGCGGGCGTGCAGCCCGGGATCACCGATGCGATTCGCGGCGCCGGAATCGGCTCCGGCGCGGCCAAGATCAGCGCCTCTGCGACGCTACGCTGCTGGGACTCGTCCATTTCGATGCCCTCATGGGTTCGCGGGTCTCGGGTCAGAAGCGGCGGCCAGACGCACATGGATCGGGCCCGAGGGAACGCCGCTGTCACTCAGGCTCTGATACACACGCAGGGCGGCGAGCCGCACGAGTTCGAGCAAGGCCAGGAAGGTCGTCACGATCATCAAGCGACTCGGAGCGCGGTCGTCGCACTCGACGAATATGCGGTCGAAGTCGATCGACCCGCGAGCTTCGAGTAAACGCATCATTACCAGCATCCGATCGGCGACCGTGAGCGTCTCCATCTCGATGTCGTGAGACGTCACCCCACCACGCGTTCGTTGAAGGACCTCGCGATAGGCTTCGATCAGCTGAAACAGCCCAACGTCGATTTCGCGTTCGGACTCCGGCGCGCGACCGATGTCAGGGGTTCGAGCCGCGAACACATCGCGCCCCAGCAATCGCTGCTCGCCGAGCTGCGTCGCCGCCTGCTTGAATCGGCGGTATTCGAGCAGCCGGGCCACCAGTTCCGTCCGCGGGTCGGGCTCCTCTCCGCCGTCGTCGTCGTCTGGACTCGAAGGTAGGAGCATGCGCGACTTGATCCACGCCAACGTCGCCGCCATGACCAGGTACTCGCCCGCGACGTCGAGATCGAGATCGCGCATGAGCCCCAGATATTCGAGATACTGGTCCGCGATGCGCGCGATGGGGATTTCCGTGATCTCGACTTCGTTGAGGCGAATCAGGTGGAGCAGGAGGTCAAGCGGCCCCTCGAACACGGTGAGCTTGACGGCGTAGGGGGAATACGAACCCGGTGCCGCGGGCGAGAAAATGCCATTGAGATCGACGTCAGGCGCTGAGGACATGGGCTCCGCGCATTCCGATTCCCTGTTCTAGGGGGGAAAACTTCTCTGTTCTAGGGGGGATAGCACGAGTATGGGTGATCGTTCCGCTACCGGCAACTACCCGATCTCCGGATCCGTCTCCCCTCGCGACGCCTTCGATTTCGCTCTCGCCTTGCGAGTTCGCCCGCTTTTCCGCGACCGCGGCCGACTCCGGCTGCGCGCCGCGCTGCGGCGACCGACCAGTTCCCGCGCCATGGCCAGGGCCTCGTCGCGTGTCTTCACGTTGCCGTCGAGATAGGCCACTCGAATCCGCGTCAAGGCGCGCCCGACCGCGGGTCCACTCACGCCCAGGGCCACTAGGTCATCGCCGCTCACGGGCAGCCGCCGGGCCCGATCTTCTCGAGCGAAGCGAATCAACCGACGCCTCATCGGCACCGGAGCGCTCACCAACAGAGCCTGCAGATCCTCTTCGTGCACGCCGACGAGGATCGAGTCGACGGCTCCGCGGCCGCGCGCCCGGGCCAGTGCGCGCAACCAGGCGTCCCGGGACCGGGGAAACTCAGACACTCTCCTCATCGCCGCGCCGCGAACGGCCAGCCGCCGCAGCGTCCGATTTCGGAGGCCCGCGGAAAGAGGCGCCAGCCACAGGGCCAGTCCCGAGACCCAGGGATTCCAGCGTCCGGGAGACCACGGCGGGTTTGCGATAGAGCGCCCCAGGCGGCGCAGGGGCGGAATACAGTCGCGAGCGACGTCGAGTCCCGGTTCCAGGGCCCCGAGAACGTGCCATTCGCCCAGCAGGCGCAGGGCCTTCGCCGGGTCGAGACCTTGGCGTGGGTCCTCGAACAGCTTGACGAACTCGCGCCGCAGTCGATCCCCGCTGATGCGACTGAAGGCGCCGTCCCGCAGGGCGTCCCGAAGAGCCGTCCTCGATCCGCGTGACAGAACGAATCCGAGGCGCGGCGCGAGCCTCGCGGCCCGCAATGCGCGGGTGGGATCATCGTGAAAGCTGCGCGAATGCAGCACGCGCAGCTGCCCTCGCTCGAGGTCGGCGCGGCCCTCATCCAGGTCGATCACGCCCGCACCGACGGAGCGCGCCGCCTGCGAGAGCGGCAATGCCAACGTGTTGACGGTGAAGTCGCGGCGGCGAAGGTCGTCCTCCAGAGATCCCGGCGCCACGGTCGGCAGGGCACCGTCATGGGCATAGGTCTCCCGGCGCACGCGGGCCAGATCGAGGGAGGCTTCCGGTGTGCTCACGGACACGGTGCCGAAGCGGTCGTGAGAAATCACTCGCGCGCCCGGCGTCATCACCGCCTTGGCCAGGTCGAGCGCGACCTTGTCATCGCCAGCCTCGACGATCAGATCGATGTCGGCGATGTCGCGCCCCAGCAGCAGATCTCGAACCGGGCCGCCGACCAGATAGACCGGAAGCCGGCGCTTGTCGGCCTCGGCGACGATGGCTGCGATCAGGTCGGCAGCGGGTTTCGGCAGCGCGCGGACGAACTCCGCCGCCGAGAGCTTCTTCATCCGCGCACTTCCCGCCGTCGGCCGCGTCCCCTCGGATGTCGGCGTTCCACCGTTTCCCGCAGGCGAGCGCGGCTCACATGCGTGTAAATCTGAGTCGTGGCGAGGTCCGCATGTCCCAGCATGCTCTGGACCGCCCGCAGGTCCGCGCCGCCATCGAGCAGGTCGGTAGCAAAGGCGTGGCGGAGCACATGGGGCGAAACGCGGTCGCTGGGGATTCCCGCTCGCAGCGCCAGTTGCCTGACCCTCACGAAAAAGTTTTGGCGTGTCATCGGGCCGCCCCGGCGCGAAAGGAAGATCGCATCGGTGGCAGGTGCGGTGGATTTGACCAGGGCGGGCCGTCCCTCCGCCAGATAAGCTTCCAGAGCTTCGAGCGCCGGCTCCCCCAGCGGCACCATCCGTTCCCGGTCTCCCTTGCCCACGACCCGCAACAGCCCGGCGCGGCGGTCCACACCGGCGAGCGGCAGTCCAACCAACTCGCTGACTCGCAGCCCCGCGCCATACAGGACTTCCATCATGGCTCGGTCTCGCAACCCCAGGGGCGTCGACGGATCGGCAGCCTGGATCAATGCGGCGGATTCATCGGGGCGAAGCGTCCTCGGCAACCGCTGATCGAGCCGGAGGTTGGCGCCACCCGGTCCGTGACGGCCGTCGATCGCCGCGGTTGCGCCGGAAAAACGCAACAGACGACGAGTCGCAACGAGTGCACGGGCTCGGCTGCGCGCCCCCAGCCCGCGTTCTTCGAGGGACACCACGAAACCGCCCAGGTGATCCCGTCGCACATCTCGAATTCGATCCACGCCGGCGCTCGCGAGGTGCTCGGCGAACCGCGCCAAGTCCCGAGAGTAGGCGTCGATTGTGTTTCGCGAGAGGCCTTGTTCGACCGAAGCGTGCACCAGAAACCGGTCCACGAGCGCGTCGATCTCGCGGGCGTCCTCAGCGCCCACCGTAGTCCGCCCCGTCTCGCGCAGCCGCCAGCAGATCGGCGTGCAGACGGCCGAGCGCCTCCGAATCCGCAACCTTCTTTCCCTGACCGTCCTTCAGGTAGAACGTGTCCGTCACCTGATCCATGATCGTCGCCGCCTTCGAGATGTAGATCTCCAGCCCATGCTCGGCGATCGTACGAGTCAGGTCGTAAAGCAGACCGACTCGATCGTTGGTCGCGACGTCCACGATCGTGTAGAAGTCGGACTCGTCGTTGGATACGAATACGGCCGGCGGTTCCGATGACGGCGCGCGGGTGACCTCGAGCGAAGGCCCCCGGCGCCGGAGCAGATCGACCACCGACAGTTCTTCGGATAGGACCGACTCCAACGATCCCTCGAGTTCACGCCAGGCTATGCGGTGCTCATCGCCCCCGCCCGGTGGGGTGGTCAGCCGATACACCTCGAGGGCCAAACCGGTCCGCGTGGTGTACACGTGCGAACCGAGAATATTCAAGCCGTGCGCCGTCAACACCCCGGCCACGTTCGAGTAGAGCCTTTGAACGTCGAAGGTGCACAGGATGAACTCGGTGAACCCTTCCCCCATCGTTCGGAACGCGGTCACCAGCTTTCGATCCGGCCCCAGACCCAGCGAAACCAAAGCGTGGCGCGCGATCTGTCGCGGCGTATGCGCCGTAAAGTACCGACGCGGCATCATCTCGATGTAGGCCTCGACCTTCCCCCGACCCACACCCAGCCCCTCAAGCTCCGCCGTGGCAGCGGCGATTCTCGTCTCCACCCGTGCCTCGATCAGCTCCATGGCGGTATCTCGGTCGTCGGCGCCCGTCTCCAGAAGCTCCGCCGTGCGCTCGAAGAGTTCCCGCAAGAGCTGGCCCTTCCACTCGGTCCACGCGGTGTTGGAGGACGCCCTCACATCCGCAAACGTGATCAGATACAGATTCCGCAGATTCGTGCGGTCTCCGACCGTGCGCGCGAACTCCAGGATCAGCTTGGGATCCGATAGATCACGTCGCTGAGCAAGATGCGACATGAGCAGGTGATGCCGAACAAGGAATACCACTCGATCGGTGCGGTCCGGCTCGAGCCCCAACCGTTCCAGGCAGGTGCGCGCCCGTTCTGCGCCTTTCGCCGAATGGTCGACGCCAGATCCTTTGCCGATGTCGTGCAGCAGACATCCGAGGAACAGCACCGGCCTATCGTCGACACGTTTCATCAAGTCCGTCAACTCCGGGATCCCCTCGTACTTCCCGCGCCAGAGGCGCCGCAGCTCTTCCACGAGAAAGATCGAATGCACGTCGACGGTGTAGGTGTGGTACATCACGTGCTGCCAGCGACAGACGATGTCGTCCCATTCCGGAATCAGCGTCCCCAGCAGCCCGGCCTCGTTCATTGCCATCAGCGAACGCATGACGCGCCGCTCGGAATCGAGAAGATCGAAGAATGCCGAGGCGACCTCACGGCGGCTCCGGAACTCGTCATCGATGAGATGAAGATTCTCACGGACCAGTCGCCGCGCCTTGCGCGTCAACGAAACATCGTGATCCTGGGCAACGCGGAACACCGAAAGAAGTCGCAGGGGCCGCTCGCGAAACATGCGGGTGTGGGGGACTTCGAGCTGCCCATCCACGATCCGGAATCCGTCCTCCACGTCTTTCGGGGGATCCGTGGCCCGGCGTCGCACCCGCGACAGGCACTGTTCGACGACGAGGGATGAATAATTCTCCACCGCACGTGCATGCCGATAGTAGTCCCCCATGAATTGCTCGACGGGCAGCTGATCGCCCGAATCGACGTAGCCGAACCGGACAGCGATCCGCTCCTGGAGTTCGAAGCTCATCTGATCGTTCTTCCGTCCGCTGATCAGGTGAAGCTCGTTCCGAATCCGCCAGAGATAGTCGAGCGCCTCACGATACTCTTTGATCTCGGGTTCGGTCAGAAATCCCAGATGCAGAAAATCATCGCGGCCCCGAGCCTGAGGCTGGGCCGCCTGCATCGACCAATAGGCGACGTGGTAGTCGCGCAGTCCGCCGGCGCCTTCCTTCAGGTTCGGCTGGAGCAGGTAGAGTGAATCGCCGAAGCGCTCATGGCGCTGATGCATCGCTTCGACCTGCCCCTCGATGAATCGTTCCGCCGAGACGAAGAGCTTCGAGCGCAGCATCTCGCTGAACATCTGGAAGAGCTGTCCGCTTCCCACGAGAAAACGGGTCTCCATCAGTCCCGTTCGGACAGTCACGTCCTCGAGGGCCAGCGAAATGGTCTCGTCGATCGTGCGCGTGGCGCCGCCGACGGTCAAATTCGCGTCCCACAACCAGTACTGGACGCGCTCGGCGACCGATGCGATGTGGGGCGTCAGCGCGCCTCCATAGAGAAACAGCAGATCGACGTCGGAATGCAGGTTCATCTCGCGTCGGCCGTAGCCACCCACGGCCAGCAGGCACACGCTGGAAGGTTCCTCGCCCCCGGCTCCGAAATAGGACTCCTCCGCCAGTGCGAACAGCCGACGGACCAGTTGGTCCATGAGATCCGAATGGAGCTCGTTCACCGCGAGCCCGCTCGCGCCCGACCCGTGCAGGTCGCCCAGAAAGTCACGAACCCCCTGCGCGTACTCGCGAACGACGCGCGCGACCGCCGTCTCGGTCCCGGGAGCCCCGGGTACGGGGACCCCGTCGAGCGCGGCGAGAAACGAGTCGATGGAGGGGGCGCTCATCTGCCCGCTCGCATCGCCACCGCTGGCGGTTCGTCGCGATAGCGCACGAGCCCCGTCGCGATCTGCGCGGCGATTCCATCCAGATAGTCGCCGTTGCGGAGTCGCCGCGCTTCACGCCGGTTGGTCAGGAAGCCGGCCTCGACCAGAATGGCCGGCATGTTGGAGAGAAACAGCACATAAAAGGGTCCCTTCTTTACCCCGAGGTCACGGATCTTGCCGTACTTGTCCCCGACCCCGGTGACGACCTGCTGGTGAACGAAGGTCGCCAGGCGCCGCGATTGCACGGACGCCTCGGACACCCGCAACCGGGTCAGGGTCTTCTGAAGTTCGTTGACCTGATCTCGATCGATGCCGTTCTCGCGCGCCGCAACTCGAAGACTGTGGCGCTCGTTTTCTTGATCCAGGTAATAGGTCTCGATGCCGCTCACCGACCGTCGCGGCGCCGAGTTGGCGTGAAGTGAAACAAAGACGTCCCCGCGGTTCGCCTCGGCGATGGCGGTTCGTTCCTCCAGGCCGATCGTCCGGTCGTCCTCGCGCGTATAGACGACCCGGAATCCTTTCGTCTCGAGTTCTTTCCCGAGAGCTCGCGCCAGTCGCAGGGCCACATCCTTCTCGCGCAGGCCCTGGTACCCGGTGGCGCCCGGATCGCGACCTCCGTGACCCGGATCGATGATCACCGTCCGCACCGGGCGTAGGTCGCTTGGCAGCCGACCGCCCCGGCGGCCCCGCGACGGCCACACCAGCGTCTCGCCACCGGAGCGGTGGCCGTATACATCCACCACGAGCCGATCGGGATGGGTGAGCGTCATCAGGCGATACCGCTCGAAGTGGTCGACGTCGATCACCACCCGGATACGCTCCAGTGTGTTCTGCCCCAAACGAATTCCGCGCAGGAGACCATCGCCGACAGAAACGCCCGCCTCGTAGCGGCGACCCACCCAGATTCCGTCGACATCCAGGTAGAGGCGCTCGGGACGTTTCGCCCCGGGATCCGCCGAAAGGTACTCGACGGCGCTCTGCACGGGTCTCGAAAACTCGATCACCACCCGGGTGTAATCCGGATAGGACCAGTGGCGGACGTCGACGACATCGCCGAGGTTCTTCGGTCGGTCGACGCCCAGCAGAGCGAGTACGACGGCGGCGACGGCGACAAACTGCGCGCTCCGCTTCACGCGTCGACCCCGCTTCCCTGCGGGCGCAATCCCGCGGCCAGGCGAGACAGAATCTCGAGGGCTTCGAGGGGTGTGGTGCGATCGATCTCCATCTTCCGCAGCGCGCTCAGGGCGGCCGCCTCGCCCGGGCCCAGTTCTGTGCTCCCGCTCGCGAACAATGCCAGCTGATCGGCCCGATCTCCTCCCCCAGCGCCGGCCAGACGCGGGCGGCCGCGCTCGTCGAACTCGCCGCCTTCCAGGTTTTCGAGGATTTCGGCAGCCCGTTCGATCACCGAAGCCGGCAATCCCGCCAGACGCGCCACCTGGATGCCGTAGGATCGATTGGCCGCGCCGTCCGCCAAGCGTCGCAGAAAGATCACGCCCTCGCCCGACTCCCGAGCCTCGAAGTGCGCGTTCCGGACACGGGCGTGGGTCCGGGTCAGGTCGGCCAGTTCGTGATAGTGGGTCGCGAACAGCGTCCGCGCTCCGAGACCGGGTGTGTCGTGCAGATATTCTACGACCGCCCAGGCGATCGAGAGACCATCGAAGGTGCTGGTCCCGCGACCGATCTCGTCCAGAATGACGAGGCTCCGGCGCGAGGCATGGGCCAGAATTTCCGCCGTTTCCCGCATCTCGACCAGAAAAGTCGATTCGCCGCGGGCCAGCCGGTCGCTGGCCCCGACGCGGGTGAAGACCCGATCCACCACTCCGATCCGCGCGCTCTCGGCCGGAACGAAGCTACCGATCTGTGCGAGAAGAACAATCAACGCAACCTGGCGCAGGTAGGTGCTCTTGCCCGACATGTTCGGTCCGGTGAGCACGAGGACCTGAACACCGGAAGGGTCGAGGTCCGTGTCGTTGGGTACGAACTCGTCGCCCTGAGCCGCGAGGATCGGCTCGACCACGGGGTGGCGCCCGCCCCGGATTTCGAGTCGTTCGCTCGCGTCCACCACCGGACGAATCCATCCGTCGAGCCGCGCGACCTCGGCGAGACTCGCTGCGGCATCGATTTCGGCCACCCGCTCCCCGGCTTCGCGAATCGCCGCCGCCCGTTCCAGTGCCGACTGGCGCAGCGACTCGAATAGCTCGCGTTCCAGAGCCGCGGCACGATCGTTCCCCCCGCGGACGCCCACCTCGGCTTCGCGCAGCTCGACGGTGGTGAATCGTTCGGCGTTGGCGAGGGTCTGCTTGCGCTCGTAGTCGTCGGGAACGCGTCCGAGGTTGGCCTTGGTGACCTCGATGCCGTAGCCGTGAACCGGATGAAAGCGAATACGCAGGTTGGGGATCTGCGTACGCTCCCGCTCGCTCGCCTCGAGACCCGCGATCCACTCGCGCCCCTTGCGAACTCCCTGTCGAAGCCCGTCGAGCTCTGTATGAAAACCGTCGCGGATGTAGCCGGTCTCGCCGGCTCCGCGAGACCCCCGGTGCAACGCCGGTGGCTCGTCGACCAGCCCTTCGCGCAGGTGCCCCGCCACATCGCTCACCGGCTCCGGCGGGCACAGCAGGGGACCCGCCTCGCCGTGAACCGGCGGATTCTGGGAACCCTCGTCGATGCTGACAACCGCCGCAGAGACCGCCGGTAGCGCTTCCAGAGACCCGCGCAGACCGGCGAGATCTCGCGGTGTCGCCGTGGGCCGCGCGGCTTTACCGAGCAAGCGCTCCAGATCGCGGACGGCCCGCAGCGCCTCGCGCAATCGGGTACGCGGTCGGTCTCGCGCCGCCAGCAGGGCCACGGCGTCCTGGCGGGCTTGAATCGCCGCGGGATCGGTCAAGGGGTACGCGACCCAGCGAGCCAAACGACGTGCCCCCAAGGGGGTTCGTGTGCAGTCGAGACGCTCGATCAAGGTAGTTCGCCGAGAACCATCCTCGCCGTTCCGGAAGAGCTCGAGATGCAAGCGGGTCGCCGCGTCCAGGACCATCGCATCGGCCAGGCGATAGGCACGAAGTCGCGAGATCTGTGCCAGGGCGAAGGGTTGATTCGCCCCGACGTAGGCGAGCAGAGCCGCCGCAGCCCGGGAGCCGGCATCCGTCGCATCGCGAGACAGACCGTCAGGATGCAACGGCGCCGCCGCGGGATCGAACTGGGCGGCCGCCACCTCGGTGCGCGCTGTGGCGGGAACGATGTCCTCCAGCTGGGCAATCAGCGTCGGATCCGCCGTTCCGGCGACGAGAATTTCTCTCGGTGCGATGCGTTGCAACTCGGCGACCAGCGCCGGCGGAAGCAACCGCGGCGGGTCGGAATCATCGACGTATGTTGCGCGTAGGTCGCCCGTCGATGCATCCAGCACGGCGAGTCCCACCGACGCTCCCGTCCCCGAGGCGACGAATTCAAGCGACACGAGCGAGAGCTCCTGGGCGGCTTCGATGCCCTCGGGATCACCGACCAGACCTGGAGTGACGACTTCTACCACGTCGCGCCGCACCAGTCGTCGCCCCGACGCCGCCTTGGCGGATTCGATCTGCTCGCAGATCGCGACCCGGTAGCCCAGCGAAGCCAGGCGCTTGATGTGAACGTCGGCGCTGTGAACCGGCACGCCACACATGGGAACGGGATCCTGCTTCCCACGGTCTCGGGTCGTGAGCGCGATGTCGAGGAGCGGGGCCGCCCGCTCCGCGTCGGCCAGGAACATCTCGTAGAAGTCGCCCATCCGATAGAAGACGATGGCGTCCGGATGCCGGGCCTTGATGGCGAGGAACTGGCGCATCATCGGCGTGTCGAGGGACGAGCGCTTCATTCGCGCCTCTCCCGGGACCGCCGCCCCTCGATGACTTCCAGGAGCTCCTCGTGCTCCTTGCTCGCTTCCAGGTCACGGCTTTCGGAAAGAAGGATCCGGCCGAGAGCCGCGCGCACCTGCAAATCGTCCGGGTCGTACTCGAGGGAAAACCGCAGTTCCGCGATGCTTTCGTCGACGTCACCGCGTGTGGCCAGTGCCCGCGCCAGTGCCAGCCGAGCTTCCACGTCGTCGGGCTTCGTTTCGAGAAGACGGCGCAGCAGCTGCTCGTAATCGGCCTCGCGCCCGAGTCCTGCGAAGGTGGATTCGAGCTGTGGATACACGCGCCCCCCCGCTTGACGGTCGATCTCGGGCACCCGGTTCCAGGCGGCCAGCGCGGATCGAAGTCGCCCTCGTTCGGCCTCGAGATCACCCAGCATGACCCACGCATCCACGCAGTCGGGGTCCTTCTTGACGGCCTTCTTGACGGCGCGCCACGCCTCCTCCCCTCGTCCTTCGGCTCGCGCGGCGGTCGCCATCTCGACGCGCAATCGCGCCTCGCGCGGCCCACTTCCCTCCCGCTCGAGTCGCGCCAACCTTCGATTCATCTGGATGGCGCGCGGAACCTCGTCCCCCTCGGCGAGAAGGCGAACCAGCGCGCGCAGCGCGCCGCGGTGTCGGCGATCGAGGCCGAGGACCTCCTCGTAGGAGGCGATCGCTTTGCGAAGAAATCCCCCCTGTCGAAAATCCGCCGCGAGGTCGACGAGCAGCTCGACTCTCCGGTCCGTCTTCAAGTCGGAACGCATCAGGAGATTCTGATGAATCCGGATGGCCCGTCCGATTTCTCCGCGCAGCCGAAAAAGTCGGGCCAACGCCTGGTACGGCGCGACCGGGTCGGAGTCGAGTCCTACGACATCGCGCAGCTTGCGCTCCGCTCGGTCGAGATCGCCATCGAGTGTGGCAAGTAGAGCGGCCCACAGGGCCGCGTCGACGTTCCGCGCGTCGCGCGCGCCCCGCCCGAACGCCCGCGCCCACCACCCCACGGGAGCTAGGCGCCCCGTTCCAGGACTGTTTGGCGCGACGACGCGGTCATGGCCATGGCGTCCGCCGCCGACTCGTCGACGTCGAGCGGCAGGTTCCGTAGTTGATGCACCTCGGCCTCCAGATCACTGGCCGTCTTGCGGTAACGACGCGCCACGAGCTTGAGCTTTGCGATGAAATACAGCCCGACCATTCCCGCGACGGCCGCCCCCCCGGCAAAGGCTCCGAGCAGGACGGCCCAAAGGGAAACCTCTGCACTCTCTCCAATCAGGTAATGGACGCTCACTCCAGCCGAGTTCTCGCCCGCGAATCGCCAGCCCACGATGAGCGCCGCCACAAAGAGCGCGGCTGCCAGTAGTCGACGCACGACCGCCTCCGCGCTTCGCTCAGGCCGCCCCGACGCCCCCGGAGCCGCCCGAATTGGAAGGCGCGGGTGCGTCGTCGACCATTTCCTTCAACTCCTTACCGACCTTGAAGAACGGGGTCCGCTTGGCGGAGATGTGCACGGGCTCCCCGGTCTTCGGATTGCGGCCTTCCCGGGCTTCGCGCCGCTTCACCTGAAAGCTGCCGAAGCCGCGGATTTCGATTCGCTCGCCCTGGCTGAGCGCCTGAGCCATCGAGTCGAAAATCGTGTTGACCACGATCTCGGTGTCCTTCTTCGAGATGTGCGGAGTGCGCTCGGCAATCGCCTCGATCAGACCGCTCTTGGTCATTGGTCCCCTCCCTCATCGGCCTTCTCCGCGAGTTTCTCGGAGATCAGATCCCCGAGAGTCGTGGTCTGGCTCTGCGATTGCTGCACGGCCAGGCGTTTCAACGCCTCCCGCTGCTCCTTGTTGCTCAATGCCCGAATCGAGAGCGAGATCTTCTGTTCTGAGGGATCCACCTTGACCACCAGCGCGGTCACCTCCTGACCCACCTGAACGACGTCGGTGGGGTTCTCCACGCGCTCTGTGGAGAGTTCGGAGCTGTAGATCAATCCCTCGATCCCTTCTTCCAGGGTCACGAAGGCGCCGAACTCCGCCACCCGCGCCACGGCGCCGGTGATCTCACTGCCCGCGGGATAACGCTTCAGGATCTCGTCCCACGGATTCGGCTCCAGTTGCTTGATGCCCAGTGAGAATTTCTCGTTCTCCTTGTCGATCTTGAGAACGACGGCCTCGACCGCGTCCCCCTTCTTGAATTTCTCTCCGGGGTGCTTGATCTGCTCGGTCCAGGACACGTCAGAAACGTGAACCAAACCGTCGATCCCCTCCTCGAGCCCGACGAAAATCCCGAAGTTCGTGATGTTGCGGATCGTCCCCGTGACCTTCGTTCCGATCGGGTACGTCTGCTCGATCATGCTCCACGGATTTTCCTCGATCTGCTTCATGCCGAGCGATATCTTGCGTTCGCGCTCGTCCACGTCGAGGACGATCGACTCGACCTCGTCACTGACCGACACCACCTTCGACGGGTGCTTTACCCGCTTGGTCCAGGACATTTCGGACACGTGGATCAGCCCCTCGACTCCCGGCTCGAGTTCCACGAATGCCCCGTACTCGGCCATCGAAACGACCTTGCCTTGAATTCGTTTCCCGATCGGGTAGCGCATCGACGCGTCGATCCACGGATCCGGCTGGATCTGTTTGAGGCCGAGAGACACGCGCTCGCTCTCGGCATCGAATTTGAGAACCTTCACCTTGATCTCGTCACCGACGTGGAAGATCTCACTCGGATGATTCACGCGGCCCCAGGACATGTCCGTGACATGCAGCAGCCCGTCGATGCCACCCAGGTCGATAAAGGCGCCGTAGTCGGTGAGATTCTTGATGACCCCATCGATGATCTGGCCGGGAGCGAGGGTCTGGAGTGTCGTCTCTCGCAGCTTTCGCCGATCGGTTTCCAGCAGAGCGCGACGAGACAGCACGATATTGCCCCGACGTTTGTTGAATTTGATGATCTTGAACTTGAGTTTCTGGCCCACGACGTGTTCCAGGTTTCGCACCGGCCGGAGATCGACCTGGGATCCCGGCAGAAATGCCTTCACGCCGATGTCGACGGCCAGGCCGCCTTTGACCCGCGACACGATGGTCCCCTCGACGGGTTCGTCGGCCTTGTAGGCGCGACTGATCTCGTCCCACACCAGCAGACGGTCGGCCTTCTCTTTCGAGAGCACGATCCGCCCGTGGCTGTCCTCGGACTGCTCCACGAGTACATCGACCGCGTCGCCGGGGCCCACCAGCAGTGTGCCGTCATCGTCCATGAACTCCCACGTGGCCACGAGCCCCTCGGATTTGAATCCGATATCGATCTGCACGTGATCGTCATCGACGGACAAAACCGTCCCGCGGACGACCTCTCCCTCTTTGACGTTCTTTACACTCTGTTCGAACAACTCGGCGAAGGTCTCGCCACTACCCGTCGTGCTTGCCTCACTCATTCCGATCTGTTGAATCTCCCACCTCGGCCGCGGCTTTCGCAGACCCAGGGTTCGCGTTGATCCCGCGGGAATGCGCCATTCGCACCCTGCGGACAGTGTCGTTCCCCGCCAGCGGCGGGGAAGCCAGGGACAGTGCAGCCCGCGCTTCGGCGAGCCAACGTTCGACGATTTCCGCATCACCGGTCTCGATGGCCCGACTCAGTTCGGCCAGACTCTCGGTCAGCGCCTGGAGCGGTGCGGCGATCGCCTTGCGATTGGACGTGAGGATGTCTCCCCAGAGCTCCGAATCGCTGTGCGCAATCCGTGTGAAGTCGCGAAAACCGGAGCCCGCTACCTCGCCGCCGCCGGGCGGCGCGGCCTTCAACGCACCCGCGAAGGCGAAAGCCAGCACGTGCGGAATGTGGCTCATCCAGGCAACCTCGCCGTCATGCGTCCCGGCCTCGCGTGAAACCACCCGCGCGCCGAGGGCGGCCCAGAAATCAATCACGCGGTCTCGAGCTGCGTCCGGTGCGCCCCGGATCACGACGCAGGGGGCCCCGTCGAACAGGTCGCCACGCGCGTGCTCGAGCCCGCTCCGGTGGCTGCCCGCCATGGGATGCGCGCCCACATAGTGGATACCGCGGGGAAGCAATCCCGGCAGCGTCTCGGCCACAATCGATTTCACGCTTCCGACGTCGGTCACGAGGGCATCCGCTCGCAAATGGGGCACAACGATCCTCACCACATCCCCCATCGCATAGACCGGGGTGGCCAGGACGACCAGATCCGCACCGCAGACGGCCTCTTCGAAACTGCCTGCCTCGTCCACGATGCCGCGGGCCAGGGCCGACTCGATCGCGGCGGGTCGACGAACGCCGCCTGCGACGCATTTCGCCAGGCCACGCTGTTTCGATGCCAGAGCCACCGAGCCGCCGAGAAGGCCCAGGCCGAGCACCGCGATCCGCTCGAAGCGCTCCGTCACGCGACCTCCGCCCCAGACGCGCTATCGGCTTCCCGCAGGCGACGCAGAGTCTTGATCAGTCGCTCGTTGTCTTCGGGCAGGCCCACGCTGATTCGCACGTGGTCGGGCATCCCGAATCCGTTCAGGGGCCGAACGATCAGGCCCTCGCGCAGCAGCCGATCGTAAATACCCGGCCCGGTCCGGGCCAGTACGAAGTTCGCATCGGTCGGCCAGACTTCGATCCCCAATCCCTTGAGCTCGCGGGTGAGGTAATCGACGCCCTCGGCGTTCGAGCGGCGGGTCCGATCCGCGTGCTCCTCGTCCTCCAGGGCCGCCAGGGCCGCGACCTCCGCCAGGCGATTCACGTTGAAGGGATGACGCGCGCGCTGGAGATACTGAGCGAGTTCGAGGTCCGCGATTCCATAGCCAATGCGAAGGCCCGCCAGGCCAAAGATCTTCGAGAACGTTCTCAACACGATGGTGCCCGGTCGCCGTCGGATCCAGGCCACCGCGTCCGGAAAATCCCGACGCCTGGCAAAGTCGGCGTAGGCTTCGTCAATGGCGACCACCGCCGTCGCCGGCAGCGAGTCGACAAAGCGGTCGAACGCGTCGGCACCCACGCTGGTCCCGGTGGGATTGTTCGGATTGCACAGGAACACCAGCCGAGTGCGTTCGGTCACCGCGGCGGTCATTCCGGAAAGGTCGTGCACGAGGTCGGCGGTCAGCGGAACCGTCACCGAGGTCGCCCCCATACCCTGAACCACGATTGGATACATCGCGAAGGAGGGCCAGGCGAATACCGCTTCATCCCCCGGGCCCAGCAGTACCTTGGCCAGCAACTCCAACAACTCGTCGGCACCACACCCGAAGACGAGCTGTTCCGGTGCCACCTCGAGTCGATTGGCCAAGCGGTCACGCAGGGCGAAGCTCGCGCCATCCGGGTAGCGGTGAACGCCTGCGGCCGCAGCGCGGATCGCTTCGATCGCTCGAGGCGAGGGACCGAGGGGATTTTCGTTCGAGGCCAGCTTGGTCGATCCCTCGATGCCGAGCTCCCGGTCGAGTTCCTCGGCCGGTTTTCCCGGTTGATAGGGCTCGAGAGATCGGATGTGCGGCTTGATGATTCGCTCCAGGGCCATCAGTTTTCGCCTCCGACCGAAGCGGCTCGGGGGAACGACCCGAGGACGCGAACCGAGGTCGCAACGTCCTCGGCCGCCTTCAGCGCTTCCTCGACCCGCGGCTGATCGCGGTTCCCCTCCAGATCGACGAAGAACAGATACTCCCACGGCTTGCCCTTCATGGGGCGCTGCTGAATCGACGTCAGGTTGATGCCACAACGCGCGAACGGTTCGAGGAGCCGGAACAGTGCACCGGCTTCGTCCTTGCGAATCGTGAAGACCACCGACGTGAGATCGTGAGCACCGGCCGCCGGCGCCTCGCGGCTCAGTATCAGGAACCGCGTGCTGTTGTCGGCGCGATCCTCGATCGCTTCCTCGATCGCACGTAGGCCATAGACCCGCCCCGCCATGGAACTGGCGATCGCAGCCACGCCGGCGTCCTTGACCGCCAACTGGGCCGCAGCGGCGGTGCTCGCCGTCTCGACTCGTTCGACATCGGCGAGATGGCGGTTCAGCCACTCGCGGCACTGGGCCAGGGGCTGGGGATGTGAGGCAACGCGCCGGACGTCCTCCAACTTCCCGCTCTGGGACAGCAGCGTCTGGGAAACCTCCAGCACGGCTTCGCCGCACACGGTCACGTCGAACTCCGAGAACGCGTCGAGGGTTTCGGTGACGACTCCGGTGGTCGAGTTTTCCACGGGCACGATGCCGAGATCCACCTTGCCGCGCCCGACGGCCGCGAACACATCCGCGATCGAGGGCACACTCTGGAGATCCGAGAGATCGCCGAACTGCCGACTGGCGGCCAGGTGGCAGAAAGTACCCCCAGGGCCCAGATACGCGATTCGGACCTCGGCCTCCAGGGAGCGGGTCGCAGAGATGATTTCGCGAAACACCGGCGCAACGCCCGCGTCCGGGAAAGGGCCTCGATTCTCCCGCCGGAGTCGCTCCACGATGGCGGTTTCGCGTCCCGCGACGTAGACCGGCGTTCGGCGCAAATGCTTGAGGCGGCCGACCTCGCGGACCCGTTGCGCCCGCTCGTTGAGCTGTTCGAGCAGGACCGCGTCGATGGCATCGATGCGTTCGCGAAGCTCTTCCAGCTTGGCTTCGTCCGACGAAACCGCTGCCGGGCTCGACTGTCCGGGCTCAGCCATCGTCCCTTCCGTTGCACGTAACCCTTGGGGAGGATTGGAGCCAGCCTTGCGGATGCCGTGACTGCGAAAAATCCGCTAACCCCCTGAAAAAGCTTGGGCAATATAGTAGAGGCCAAAAAGCGGCGCAAACTCCCCCCCTCGAATTCACTCGGAATTGCGGGGGGTTAACGTGTTTTTGGCGAGTCGGCACCGATCGATCGGTCTGCATCCTTAACTTACTGTTATCAAAGAACTTTTCTTGTGTCCAGGGGTCCGGAAGCGGGTCAAGCCAGGCCCCTTGTAGGTCGATATGACGACGTCGGGAGGATTGCGTCCGGTCCATGGACAACTCTGCTTCGAATAGCGCGCGCCCGAGCCCGAGGGGCCTCACGAGTCGGATACTGGCCCTGGTGGTGGCGTCCAGCCTGGTAACCGCCCTTGCGGTGAGCGCGATCGCCGTCCGGGGAGCCCTTTCGGACTTCCACCGGAACCTGGAGCGAACCCAATCCCGGGCTCTGGTCGCGGCCTTGGAACCCCTGCTTGGACGCTTCGCCTCGGGTCAGCGCGAGCTCGAACAGCTGGCCACAGGATTCCCCAAGACGCGGCGGATCCCCGACAGCGCCCTCGCCCGCTCGCCTCACTTCGGCGGTCTCGCGTTTCTCGCCGATGGCGGGCACGTGATCCACGCCCTCGGTTCCGCCGTGGATCTGTCTCCCGAAACAATGGCGTCCCTCGCGGCCGACGCCCCCACGCTGGTTGGCAGCGCCGAGGGGCCCATCATCGCCGTTCCAGGCGGCCGTTCGGACAGCAGGAGCGGAACGCTGATCGGCGTGTTCCGGGCGGCTCCGATTCGTGGGCTGCTCCGCGCGGCCCGGCCCGATGAAATCACGGCCCTCAGCCTGATCGACTCCCACGGCGCGACCATCGCCGGCCCCCAGCCGGCGACAGACAGGATCGGCCAGATCGCGGAGTCGGCCCTCCCGGAAGACGACCCGTCGAGCGTCCGTCGCGACCAAAATGCCCTGGCGAAGCCTGTCATCGGCAGCGCAGTGCCGCTGGGAATGTTCGGCTGTCGACTGCTGATCGAAACACCTCGCGCCGCGGCCTATGGACCGATTCAGCGGCTGGTGAAGCAAATCGTCGCCGTCGATCTGGTCCTCATCCTGCTGTTCGGCGGCCTGGCTTATCGAATGACTCGGACCGCGATGCGGCCGATCCAGATCCTCTCGGATGACGCACAACGCATCGCCGCGGGTCAGTTCGACCTGAAGCTCTCCGAACCGGAGGGGAACGATGAGGTCGCGCTGCTCGCGCGCAGCTTTGATGACATGGTTTGCCGAATGCGGAACGAGCGAGCCGAAATTCGCGCCGCGAATCAGAAACTACGCGATCACAACACCCAGCTGGAACAGGCCAACGAAGTGTTGTCGCAGCTCTCGATCACCGATGGACTCACGAAGCTACACAACCACCGATACTTCCAGGACAGCCTGATTCGCGAGATCAAGCGCGTCCGTCGCGTCGGGGAGCCCCTGGGCATGCTCCTGATCGATCTCGACGACTTCAAGAAACTCAACGACCGGCGGGGGCACGCAGCTGGCGATGAACTCCTGGCCGGCGTCGCCCGGATCCTTCACCAGGTGGTGCGCGAGACGGACCTCCTGGCCCGTTACGGCGGCGAAGAGTTCGTCGTGATGTGCGTCAACACCGATCGCGATGGCACCTACCAGCTGGGCGAAAAAATTCGGCTGGCCATCGCCGAATCGTCGTTCATCGTGGACGACAGTATGAGGCCGACCGGTGTAACGGTTTCCGTCGGCGTCGCGGCGTTCAACGGAGATCGCAAGGAATTCTTCCACGCCGCCGACCGCGCCCTCTACGAGGCCAAGGCGCAGGGGAAGAACTGCGTGGTCAGCGCCGACGGCAAGGCCAGCTTCTAGCCGCCGCAGACTCAACGTGCGACCCTCCCCGCATGACGCGAATGGTCGGCCTCACCGGCGGAGTCGCCTCGGGCAAGAGCACCGTCGCCCGCTCGCTCGTCGGGCTGGGCGCGACCGTGATCGATGCCGACGCGATCGTGCACGAGCTCCAGGCCCCCGGCAGCCCGCTACTCGGCCCCATTCGAGAGGCCTTCGGCCCCGAGATCTTCGATTCCAGCGGCGCCCTCGATCGCAAAGCCCTGGGTGCCATTGTGTTTCGGGACGTCCTCGCCCGCGCGCGCCTGGAAAAAATCGTCCACCCAGAGGTCGGTGCCGAGATGCGGCGGCGCATCGACGCAGCACGGGACGCTGGCGTCGCGCTGATCGTCCTCGACATTCCCCTGCTCTTCGAGGGTCGGGCCCGCCGCTCTGGGGGCGCCGCGCAAATTCCCGTCGACGCGACGATCCTCGTCACCGTCTCCGAGGAAACTCAGATCACGCGTCAGATGAGTCGCGACGGCTGCGACCGCGGCGAAGCCCTGCGCCGCATCCGCGCGCAGATGCCTCTGGATGAAAAGAAGCAACTGGCTGACTTCGTGATCGACAATTCCGGAACCCTCGAGGAGACCGATATTCGGGTTCGCGAAGTGTTCGATGCCGTCAGTAAGGCGGCCGGGTAGCCAACCGCACAGGGGCCGAGCGGGCACCGGCCCCGCGCTTCACCCGCCCGCCTCGACCTTGTGGACGGCCTCGATGAAAGCCGCGACCTTGGCCGGGTCCTTTCGCTGCCCATCCGCCTCGACGCCCGTGGTGACATCGACGCCCCAGGGAAGCAGATCCTCGAAATCGAGGAGCGCGGGTCCGATATTGTTCGGGTCGAGTCCGCCGGCGAGAATGACGTCGTAGCCCCGTTCGATCAGTGCGGACGCCTGCTTCCAGTCCCAGGCCGTTCCGCCCCCACCTCCGCGGGTCGGGTGGTCGAGCAGGAGCATGGTTCCGGGATATTGCTCGGCCGCTTCCAGGTCGGCCCCTCGGATGGCCTTGATCACCGGGAGATCGATCGCCTCCACATCTTCCTCCGACTCCTCGCCATGGAGCTGCACGCGCTCGAGATCGACCCGATGCAGCACCCGATCGAGCTCATCGAGGGATGCATCGCGAAACACCGCCACGCGTTCGACCTGCCCCGCCACCCGCTCGGCAATGGCAACCGCCGTCTTTAGATCGAGGTAACGAGGCGATTCGGGCACGAAGTTGAGACCGATCAGATCCGCTCCCGCATCCACCGCCGCCTGGGCGTCGTCGGGATGGATGATCCCGCAGATCTTCAAGCGAATGCTCACACGTTCCTCCGTAGTCGTCGCAATGCGAGGCCGATGTCGCATTCGCGCATCAGCGCTTCACCGACGAGAAAAGCCCCCGCGCCGGCCGCTTCGAGGCGCTCCAGGTCTCCGGCGCAGAGGATGCCACTTTCCGAGACAACAACGATCCCCTCGGGAATCGCCGCCACCAGCCTCTCGGTCACCCCGAGATCGACCTCGAAGGTCCTCAGATCGCGATTGTTGATGCCGATGAGGTCGGCCCCCGCATCCAGGGCCGTCTTCAGTTCGCCTTCGTCGTGGACTTCGATGAGCGTGTCGAGACCCAGCTCCCCGGCGCGCTCGCGCAATGCTCTCAAGGCCGACGGGTCGAGGGCGGACACGATCAGCAGCACCGCGTCGGCTCCGCAGGCCCGCGCCTCGTCCACTTGATACGAATCGACGATGAAATCCTTCTGCAGCAGGGGCAGGGAAACGGTTCCACGCGCGGCCTGCAGGAACTCCAGACGGCCACCGAAGTAGCGCTCATCGGTGAGGACCGAGAGGGCCGCTGCACCCGCGTCGGCATAGGCCTTCGCGCACGCGACGGGATCGAAATCCGAGCGGATCTCGCCGCGACTCGGCGACCGGCGTTTGATCTCGGCGATCACTCTGGGTCTCGGAGCCGACAACAACGCCACCCGAAATCCTCGGACCGGGTCGTCCATCGCTTCGGCAAGCGCAGCCTGCTCGGCGATCGACCGCTCGGCCTTGGCCCGTTCCAGGTCTCGTCGCTTGTGGTCGAGAATCTCATCGAGGATCGTCATCGTCAGTCCGCCTCGGCCGTGGCGCGCACTAGCCGCTGTAGGCGCTCGCGCGCTGCGCCCGAGTCGATGCTCTGGCGGGCCATGGCGAGGCCCTCCGCCAGATCGTCAGCGGCGCCAGCCACCCACAGCGCTCCCGCCGCGTTGATGAGCACGATGTCCCGGCGAGCGCCGGATTCCCCGTCCATGATCGCCTTCACGATCCCCGCGTTCTCGCTGGCGTCGCCGCCGCGGAGCGCGCCGGGCACGGGAACCGGAATCCCGAGCCGGATCGGTTCGATCGTCATCATCTCGACGGCGTCGCCTTTCAGGAATGCGGCCCATGTCGTTCCCGCCGTGGTGATTTCGTCCATTCCATCGGAGCCGTGCACCACGAGAGCACGCCGGGAACCGAGCTCGCGGAGGGCCGTGGCCAGGAGTTCGACGAGGGACTCGGAATAGACACCCACGAGCTGGTGGCGAACACCCATGGGGTTCAGCAGCGGACCCAGGCAGTTCATCAGCGTGCGAATCCCGAGCTGTTCGCGCACCGGAGCCACGCTTCGCATCGCCGGATGCGCTTTCCGAGCGAAGAAAGGCGCGATGCCGACCTCGCGGAGGATGCGCGCCGAACACTCGACGCTCAGGTCCACGCGCACGCCCAGGGCCTCCAGCACATCGATGCTCCCGGTTCGACTGGAGGCCGCTCGATTGCCGTGCTTGGCGACGGGCACCCCAGCCCCGGCGACGACGAACGCCGCCGCCGTGGACACGTTGAAGCTGCCGGAGCCATCGCCACCGGTACCGCAGGTGTCGATGGTCCGGGAATCGATGCAGGTCTCGGTAACGGCCCGGGCCCTCAGGGCCCGCGCGGCCGCCACGATTTCGCCGACCGTCTCGCCCTTGGTGCACAGCGCCACCAACAGAGCCGCGATGGCGACGTCGGACGCCTCACCGTCCATGATTTCCCCGAAAGCAGCCTCGAGAACCAGCGAGGGGATTTCTTCTCCTCGCACGGCCGTCTCGATGGCTAGCTGGAGACTCATGCGGCCAACCCATCGGCACAATTTTCGAGAAAACTTCGCAAGAGAGACTTTCCCACATCGGTGAGAATCGATTCCGGGTGGAACTGAACGCCCTCGATCGGAAGCTCGCGATGACGAACGCCCATGACCTCGCCGTCCGCGGTCCGCGCCGAGATTTCGAGGGCGTCGGGGCAGCGGTCGGCGGCGATCACCAGTGAGTGGTATCGGGTGGCCCGAAACGGCGACTCCAACCCGCGAAAGATGCCTCTGCCATCGTGTTCGATAGAAGACACCTTCCCATGCATGATTGACCGAGCGCGGACGATGCGCCCGCCGAACGCAGCGCCGATCGCCTGATGCCCCAGACAGACGCCGAGCAGGGGAATCCTCGCCTCGGCACACAGACGCACCGCCTCCAGCGAGTTGCCCGCATCCTCGGGGCGACCCGGGCCCGGCGAGATCACCAGGCCAGCGGGACGCTCGGCGAGCAACTCCTTCGCGCCCGCGACGTCGTTGCGGAACACCTCAACGTCCGCCCCCAGCTCGGCCAGATATTGGACGAGGTTGTAGGTGAACGAATCGTAGTTATCGATCATCACGAGACGCATCGCCGATGAACCGTCAGTCGACTCCCTCGCGGGCGAGGTCAATCGCCTCGACGAGAGCCCGTGCCTTGTTGACGCACTCCTCGTATTCGTATTCCGGATCCGAATCCGCCACCACGCCGGCACCGGTTCGCAGAAAGATGGCCCCATCCTTGACCACCATCGTCCGTATCGCGATCGCCGTATCCATATTGCCCGAGAAGTCGATGTAGCCGACGCAGCCCCCGTAGGGTCCGCGGCGTCGGTTCTCGAGCTCGTCGATGATCTCCATTGCGCGAACCTTGGGCGCCCCGGTCAGGGTGCCCGTTGGGAATGTCGCGCGCAGCAGGTCGAGCCAATCGAGACCCGGGCGCAGACGGCCCTGAACGTTCGACACGATGTGCATGACGTGGGAGTAGCGTTCCACGCCAGAGAACTCGCTAACGACGACGCTGCCGGTCTCGGCGACTCGACCGACGTCGTTGCGCCCGAGATCGACCAGCATCAGGTGCTCGGCACACTCCTTCGGATCGGCGAGCAGCTCGGTCTCGAGGTCGCGATCCGCATCGGGCGTGCGACCCCGGGGGCGGGTCCCGGCGATCGGGCGAACATCTACGGCTCCATCCTCGAGTCGGACCAGAATCTCCGGGGAGGAGCCGATCAGAACCGCGTCCTCGCAGCGCAGGAAGAACATATAGGGACTCGGATTGACCCGTCGAAGATGCCGGTAGATCGTAAACGGATCCACCTGAAGCGGGATCTTGATCTGTTGGGACAGTACCACCTGGAACGCGTCCCCGGCCTCGATGTACTCCTTCGCGCGCTTTACGATCTCGTAGTACTCCTCGCGGGTCATGCTGCGCTGCAGGTCCATCGGGGCCCGAACCGCCTCTCGAGTGGATTCCGGGGCCAGCGGCGCGCGCAACTGGCGGACCGTCTCCTCCAACGCGGCTCCGGCCTCTCGGTACAGGGCACCGAGATCCGCCCCCGGCTCCACTTCGACGTGTCGAATCAGAATCGCCGTGTGCCGCTGGCGATCGTAGACGACCACGGTTTCCGGAATTGCGAACCACAGGTCGGGCATTCCGATATCGTCGACGTTCGCGTCGGGAACGTCCTCGATGAAGCGGACCCAGTCGTAGCTGATCAATCCGACGGCGCCGCCCAGGAAACGGGGCAGCTCGATTCCGGCCGGGGGAACCACTCGAAATTTCGCCAGCTTCTCGCGGAGGAACGCGAGGGGATCGCCTTCGACCCGAATGCACTCGGTCTCGCCACCCTCGACCCACTCGACCTCGCGGCCTCGGGCGCGAAAGATCGCCCGCGCGCCGGTGCCGATGAAGGAGTAGCGGGCCCACTTCTCGCCCCCCTCCACCGACTCGAACAGGAAGGTGGTGCGGCCGTCGTCGAGCCGACGAAACAGGGTTAGCGGCGTATCGAGATCCGCCACCATTTCGCGGATCACGGGGATCAGGTTTCCCTGGGTCGCGAGAGCCTCAAAAGATTCCAGAGAGGGGCGGAGCAACTCGGCCTCGGAGTGGCGCGCGGCGCGCATCCCTTTCGTGGGCAGAGCGTGAAAAAACCACGCAGTTTCGGGTTGTTATCAGACGCTCCCGGGGTCGTCAAGCAGGCCGAGCCCCGTCGGGGCACCAAAGGGCGTTCGGTCGTCGCCGAACCCGAGGAGACGGATTTGCACGCCGCCCTGGATCCCACTCGCGGGATCGCCGGTGGCGTAGACGCCGACGGCCCAACAACGACATCCCGACACGAACTCGACGCCCGCTCGGCTGCCCAGAAGATCGTTCCGTTCGAACTCGTAGCTGCCCCGGTAGGTGAGCGCCCAGCGCTCGGTCAGCTCGACGCGAATCCCCAGGGTCACCTGGTTCAGGGAGTCGAATTGGTCGCCATTGTCAAAGCGCTCGCCGAAGGGAAAGCGCTCGAAGTACGCGGGAACGTCTCGGAGCCAGTGATAACCCAGCTCCAGACCGTGCCCCGCGGATGAACGCCAGGCGATCTGCGCAGACCCTTCGTCGATCTTCGCTTCCTCGGGATCGAAGCCGAGGCTGAAACGGGTCGCGGCTCCTTCCCATGGGTAGGTGCGGCCGTCGATGTACACGTTCTCGAATTGCCGATCGCGGATGCTGTAGCCCCCCGACAGTGAGAAATCGGCGCGCAGCCGGGGGACTCCCCCGTCCGCTGATCGCGTGAAGATCCGATTGCCGAAGCCCAGGGTCGCTCCATTGAAACGACGCACCCGATCGGCGGAGTCGCGCACGACGTTGTCGAGGTCGAGCTGGCGAATCCGCTCCTGGGGCACGGCCGTCACCGGTACGAAAATCGGATCGCCCCCCTGTGAGTAATCCCGCACGAAGGCATACCCCAGCCGGGGCTCCAAGACGTGCACCCATGTCGATCCGAATTCGCGGCGCATCCGCGTGCGCAGATCGGCCCGCGCGGTCAGGAGCCCACTCTCCTCGAATCCCCGGAGGTCACTCGAATAGAGCGTCTGCTGCCAGGCGACCTCCGGGTAGAACTCCACGACGTCGCCCAGACGCCAGGGCATGGCGAGGCGCGGCGTGATGCGGACCCGCCCGCCCCGATCGGCGAGGGGTTCGCCCTCTTCAAAGCGGCCGTTCAATTCCGTCCCGCCGGGCGCGTTGTCGGCGTGGAAATCTCCACCGAAGGCGCCCGTGACGGGATCTCGCTCCTTCGCATCGAAGACTCCATCGACCCCGTTATCCAGGAAACCGGTCGGCGAGGAGACCCGGTCGCGGGGGCGGAAGTAGATGTACTGAGCGTCGAGGGACGGCACCAGATGCGATGTCCAGG
>JAZFUU010000117.1:0-18970 GCA_036447375.1 Myxococcota bacterium | reverse complement strand
CCCTACCTGGAAGGGCAGCGATGCGACGACTGCGGGGCCATCTTTCTCGGCGAACGTTCCACCTGTTCGAACTGTGGAGCCCGCGAGAAGATCAAGCCTCACAAGCTGGCCAATACGGGCGTCCTGTATGTGTACTCGATCGTGCACCGGTCGTTTCCCGGGGTCGAGGTGCCTTTCGTTTCGGCGGTGGTGGACCTCGATAACGGCGGCACCGTCAAGGGGAACCTGATCAACATAGAGCCGACGCCGGAGAAGATTCGCATGGGAATGCCGGTGGAAGTCGTCTACCAGGTCGCCCCCGCCAAGGACCGCGAAGGCAACGAGTACCTGTCCTACTACTTCCAACCCCGGGAGAAGTGACGATGAGCGACGTTTACGTGATGGGAATCGACATGATCCGGTTCGGGAGATTTCCCGAGCGCAGCGTGCCCGAGCTCGGCGCCGAGGCGGCGTTGCTCGCTCTCGACGATGCGGGGCTCACGATCCAGGACATGGAGGCGCTCTACAGCGGCAACCTCATGCAGGCCAGCGCGATGGTGGGCCAGCGCATCCTCCGTGAGATCGGCCAGACGGGCATCGCGGTGACGAACTCCTCGAACGCGTGCGCCACCGGCGCCACGGCATTCCGTGAGGGGTGGACCGCGATCAAGGCCGGCATCTACGACCTCGTCTTGGTGGTGGGAGTGGAACAGCTGGGCAAGATGGGCCTGCTGGGCGGAGGTGGAGGTGGCCAGGGCATCTCGAAGGAGGGCCTGTTGGGCTCGAGCACCATGCCCTGCGTCTTCGCGGAAGCCGGCATGGAGCACACGCGCAAGCACGGCACCACGTTCGAGCAGTTCGCCAAAGTCTCGGTGAAAAACCACGCACACTCCGTGAAGAATCCCAAGTCGATGTACCAGAAGGAAACGCCCCTCGAGATGGTGATGAACGCCGAGATGATCGCCTACCCGAACACCAAGTTGATGTGCTCCGTCAACGTAGACGGAGCGGCGGCGGCGGTTCTGGCATCGGAAAAGAAGGCGCGGGAACTCGGAATGGGTCGGGCGGTCCGGGTAGCCGCATCCGTCCTCACCAGCGATCCCTTCACCGAACGAGACCTCGTGATGCCCGACATCAATACCTGCACCCGGCAGGCCGCAAGCAAGGCCTACGAGATGGCCGGACTCGGCCCGCAGGACCTCGACCTGGTCGAGCTGCACGACTGCTTCGCCACGGCGGAAATTCTCCACTACGAGAATCTGGGACTCTGCGCCGATGGCGAGGCCGGCAAGCTGATCGACCAGGGCGAAACGGCACATGGCGGCCGGATCCCGGTGAACGTCTCGGGTGGGTTGCTCTCGAAGGGCCACCCCCTCGGAGCCACCGGCGTCGCCAACATCTACGAGGTGTCGACGCACATTCGGGGCGAAGCCGGCCCTCGGCAAGTCGAGGGCGCGAAGGTGGGCCTCACCCACGTGATCGGCCTCGGCAGCGCCTGCGGCATCCACATTCTCCAAAAGGCGGGGTAGACGCGGGGTCCGAGTCAGCCCCTGCGGTTGCCCCTCCAGCGCCCGGTTCTTATGCTGCGGCTCGTGCGCATCGGGACTCTCGCGCTGGCTCTGGGTATCGCGGTCGGGATCGCCTGCGGCGGATCCGAGGGCGATTCGGCCGGGGCCGACAATCGCGGCGCCGTAGCCGCAGAGCCCGCGGCAGCGCCGAAGCCGCCCGCGGCTCCCCCGCGCAAGGAACGCCCCCTCCCCGCTTTCTCCGGCTGGACCCTCGATGAGAAGCGGCTCTCGGTCTCTTCCCTGCTCGGGAAGCGCCTGCTGATCTATTTCTTCGACTCGAGCCACGCCGATGCCGCGGCGATCACCCGTTCGGTCGTGAACGTTTCGGCGCTTCGGGGCAAGCACAACTTCGAGATTCTCGGCGTCTCGCGATCGTCGACCCCAGAGCGGGCCAAGGATTTCGCAGGCGATTCCGGTATCGACTTCCCCGTGCTCGACGACGCCTCGGGAGCGATCGCGCGACGCCTGGGCTTGCGAAGCCCGTTGGCGTTGATAGGCGTCGATGCTGAGGGGTATGTCACGTTCGGCATCGCCCAATTCCCCAGCGACGAGCACGCAGCCTCGAATATCGAAGAGCAGATACGGACGAACCTGCGCCTCCCCAGCAGCCGCAACCGTTCCGAGCCGACACTGGGAAGCCGCCCCGCCGCCCCGCTCTTCAAGGCACGGGTTCTGGACGACACCGCGCCCTTCGATCTCGCCGCGCACCGGGGAACCCCGATCGTCCTCGTGTTCTTCCTCCACACCTGCCCCCACTGCCACGAGACCCTCGAGTTCTTGAAGGAGACTCTCGCTTCGATTCCCAAGGACAGGCGGCCGCTATTGGTCGGCCTCGAAGTGACGGGACGGACGGCCGCGGTTCGCGCGGAGATGAAGCGGCTGGATCTCGATTTTTTCCCGGTGCTGTTCGATGACGACGGCGACATTCGCGCGCTCTACGGCAGTTTTGCCGGCGTGCCGGACACGTTCCTGATCGATCGCCAGGGCAACATCATCGAACGGGTCCAGGGATGGCGAGGGCGCGAAGATCCGCCGCTCATGCGCATGCGCCTGGCCAAGATGGCGGGAGCTCCCGTTCCGATGCTCCTGCGCAGCGTGGGGTACAGCGGCAGCAACGCCTGCGGCATCTGCCACGAGAGCGAACACGAGACCTGGCAGTTCACCGCCCACGCCACGGCCTACGACACCCTGATCAAGCACGGCGAGGAGTCGAATGCGGAGTGCATCGGCTGCCATGTGGTGGGTTACCAGAAGGCCGGCGGGTTCGTAAGCTCGCGCGAGACGGCCGACCTCGAGGATGTGGGATGCGAGTCGTGCCACGGTCGCGGTGGCCCGCATCTGTCGCCGGACTTCATACCCGCCGGGGAATTCGGGGTGGCCTGCGCGAGCTGTCACGACCCCAAGCATTCGCTCGGTTTCGAATACGAGAGCTTCTTGCCCCGGGTCTCCCACGCCGCTCTCAACTACGTGACCGAGCTCTCGCTGGATCGAAAACAGGCGTTGCTGGCCGAACGGGGCGCAACCCACAAGAATCTGCTGCCCAGCCAGATCAACCACGTCGGATCCGACGCGTGTAAGAGCTGCCACGAGGCCGAGTACGCCACCTGGTCCGCGAGCCCCCACGCCCACGCCGGGGAGCGTCTTTCCGAGACGACAGACAAGCGCAACCCGAACTGCCTGCGCTGCCACACGACCGGCTTTGGCCGCGACGGTGGATTCCCCGACGCTGGGACCCTTTCGGATCACACGGATCTGGCGCGGGTGGGCTGCGAATCCTGCCACGGCCCCGGCGGTGATCACATACGCGACGGGGTCGCGCGCATCGGTTCCATCGTGTCGCTGGGCGACAAATGCGACTCCTGTGTCATTCTCCAGATCTGCGGCAGCTGTCACGACGATGCCAACGATCCGGGATTCGAGTTCGCCGTGCAGGCAAAAATCGACGCCCAACGTCACGGGACCATCGAGGCCGGTACCGGCCGTCCCAAGGACACGAGCGCTCAGCGCGGTGGGATCCCCGCGCCGAGCCCCGAGCGCATGCTCGCGGACGCGTTCGCACTCCTCGATCAGCGGGAGTAACCCCGCTATGTCCCCTCGCGACGAGGGAGCCTGAAGCATGCGGGCCAACGGCGGACCGGAAAAAACATGGGCTCAGGAAGCCCGCGGGCTGGTGGCATCGGCACGCGCTCTGGTCTCGGAACTCGTCGAGGAGGGCGTCGACCAACTCCCCCGGATGCCGAAGGGCCCGCCCGATGACGAGCGGGCGCCGCCGCCGCGATCCGACGGGACTTCGGGGCACCCGATCGAACCGAGTCTCGATGGAGTACGGCCCTGGGGCGAGTCGCCGTCCCTCGACGAGGTTCGGGAGGTCCTCGGCGAATGCACCCGCTGTCCACTCAGCCGAGGCCGCAACCGCATCGTGTTTGGTGACGGCGACCCGAATGCCGACCTGATGTTCGTGGGTGAAGGGCCTGGCGCCGAAGAGGACCGACGGGGCGTGCCCTTCGTGGGCCGGGCCGGTGAACTGCTCACCCAGATGATCGAGAAGGGTCTGGGAATCCCCCGCTCCAGCGTCTACATCTGCAATATCGTCAAGTGTCGACCGCCCAAGAACCGCAACCCGCTGCCGGACGAAGCGGCAACCTGCCGTCCCTTCCTCGAGGGTCAGATCGCCGCCGTGCGGCCTCGGGTGATCGTCGCCCTGGGCAAGCCCGCCACGAGCCTGCTGCTGGGCCGGGACGTCGCCATCACCCGGACCCGGGGAATCTGGCACGAGGTCCACGGAATCCCGTTGATGCCCACCTTCCATCCCGCCTTCATCCTGCGCCAATACACCGCCGAGAATCGACGATGGGTGTGGGAGGATCTGAAGGCCGCTCTGGAGCGAAGTCGGGAGTGATGTCGGCTCAGGCCGGGCGCTCCGGAACCGCCGCGGACTCGGCCTCGCGATACTTCGCCAGCTTTTCGAGAATATCGGGATCGGATCGCGCCAGGATCGCAGCGGCGAACAACGCCGCGTTCTTCGCACCGGATTTTCCGACACCGAAGGTCGCCACCGGAATACCGCCCGGCATCTGAACCGTGGCGAGCAACGCGTCGAAGCCGTTGAGGGGCGAGCTGTCGACGGGAACGCCGAGCACGGGCAGGAGGGTGTGGGCTGCGGTCACCCCGGCGAGGTGGGCAGCTCCGCCCGCACCCGCGATGATGACTTCGATTCCCTGCTCCTCGGCAGCTGCGATGAACGCCGTCAGGCGGTCCGGCGTTCGATGCGCGGAGATCACCCGGCAGTCACAGGGAATGTCCAGGGAATCCAGCGCGGTCTCGGCCCCGCGCATCACCTCCCAGTCGCTTCGGCTGCCCATGATGATCGCAACCAGCGGATTCGCCACGCCGCTTCCTCCTCTGCCACCGAGGCCATCTCACGGGCCCGGCACCCGCTTCGAGTTCTGGCCCCCAGATCTTCTGGCCCCAGATCGTCGAGCTCCCGGATCGGTGGGTCCGGGCCAGTGTAGAGGCCGGGGAACCGAAATGGGATAGGCTCCGCCAGCCCCTGACCAAACTCACCGCCGGGAGGATCCGGGTGGCGGACGCTCGTCGGAAGCCCAACCTGACCCCGTCCCTCTCCGGGGCCACGACCGTGTGCGGCATCGTGCTGCACCCGGCCTCGCATACCCGCTCACCGGCGATGCACAACGCCGCCTTCGCGGCCCTGGGCCTGGACGCCGTATACCTGCCCTTCGACGTCCCACCCGAGCATCTGGGCCGGGCCATGGACGGAGCCCGGGGACTCGGCCTGCGCCAGCTGGCGGTCTCGATTCCCCACAAGCTGGCGGTGATGGAGCATCTGGATGAGGTGGACGAAACCGCGCGGCGGATTGGAGCCGTCAACACGGTGACTCGAACCGGCCACCGCCTGGTGGGAACCAACACCGACGGGTTGGGCGCCATCCGGGCCCTGGAAGCCGAAGTCGAACTGAAGGGCGTGCGGGCTGTGGTGTTGGGGGCCGGGGGGACGGCCCGCGCCCTGGTGGTTGCACTCATCGCACGCGGCGCCCGGGTCGTGGTACTGAACCGCACTCCGGCCCGTGCCACAGCCGTCGCCGACGAACTCGGGGCCGACGGAGCCGGCCCGCTGTCGGATCTGAGCGGAACCCCTCACGAGTTGCTGGTCAACACCACGTCCGTGGGCCTCGGCCGCGACGAGTCGCCCGTGGAATCCTCCGCCATCGCGAGCGAGTCGATCGTGATGGACGCGGTATACGAACCCGAGAGAACCCGGCTCCTCCGCGACGCGGAGCAACGCGGCGCCCGCACCATCTCGGGAAAGTGGATGCTGGTCTATCAGGCCGCGGAACAGCTCGCGCTGTGGTCGGGGCGGGAGGCACCCATTCGGGTGATGGCGGAAGCCTTCGATTCCCGTGGCGGCGAAAACGCGGAGGGCTAGGCGGTATAACCCCACTTCTTCTTGTTTTCTTCGATCTGTTCCGGCGTCGGCTTCGGCTTCTCTCCGACTTCGGGCACCGAGAACTGGTCCTTCACGTCGAGGATCTTTGCGTTGAGGGCGGTGTCCTCGGTGAAAATTTCGGGGACTTGCTCGTCCTCGAAAATCGCCTCCCAGGGGCATTCGGGCTC
The DNA here is from genome assembly GCA_036447375.1 of Myxococcota bacterium. Lineage (GTDB taxonomy): Bacteria > Myxococcota_A > UBA9160 > UBA9160 > SMWR01 > JACZXC01. The sequence continues at coordinate 12,791 of JAZFUU010000117.1, read as the reverse complement.
GCAGACGCCACAGTTGATGCACTCTTCGGGATCGATGTACAGCTGGACGGGGAAATTTTTCGCATCGTCGCCGTCGTACTGGTAGATGCAGTCCACGGGACACACCTCGACGCAGGATTCGTCGACGCAGTCTCGGCAGAGCTTCGTAATCACCCAGGTCATCGTTCCGCCTTTCGTCAGAGAAGATCCGGTGCCTCGATCCGCACACCGACAAGACGCTACTTCAGTTTGGTTTCCTTGTAGATCACGTGCTTGCGAACGACTGGATCGTATTTTTTCATCTCGAGCTTACCCGGAGTATTCGTCTTGTTCTTCTCGGTCGTATAGAAGTGACCCGTGCCCGCGGTCGATTCGAGCTTGATCTTGTCGCGTTTGCCTTTCTTCGCCATCGGTCAAACCTCCCGGGATCAGGACGCCGGTTGGGGTACGTCCTCGCCGCTTCGCGCGAAGCTGCGCACCCTCTGGTCGCCTTCCCGTCGTATGCGTACACGACTGGGCTGATTCGAGCTGGGATCCACGAGCATCACGTTGGATGCGTCGATATATCCCTCCTGCTCGACCACGCCGCCCGAACGCGCACCCTTGCGTCCGGCCTTCAGATGGCGCTTCTGCATGCGTACTTTCTCGACCCGAACCCGACGTCGTCGGGAATCTACGGCGAGGATGCGCCCTTGCTTTCCGCGATCCGCACCCGCGATCACCTGGACGAGATCGCCCTTCTGAATCCGTCGAACCATCGATCTAGGCCTCCTGCGAGCGCATAGGAGTGCGCCAGCGAGGCCCCGGCGTCAACCCCCCAGGTTCGAGCCTCCGAGGCCCGGCTGAGGCGGAGCCCGTCCCGGCTGTGGCAAAGCCGCCGGAGATGGGGATATTTCGGGACGCCGACGGAGGACCCGTGAGAAAACTCGCGATCGCAATCGGCCTGACCCTGGCCGTGGTCTCGGGCGCCTGCGCGCTGATGCCGGAGCGGTGGGCCGTGAACACACCGCTCCTGCACCTCGTGTTCGGGCGCGGTGCCGCCCCAGAGGAGGAGGGTTTCTCGGAGCGAATCCGTGTGCCCGAGGGGTTCGCGATCGGAATCTACGCCCAGGGGCTGCCGTCGGCGCGATTTCTGCGATTCGCGCCCTCCGGAGACCTCCTCGTCAGCCTGTCGCGCCACGACCGCATCGAGTTGATCGAGCGCGACGAGGACGGCGACGGCCGGGCCGACGGTCATAGGGTGCTGATCGAGGGCCTGAATCGACCCCACGGGATGGACTTTCACGGGGGTTGGCTCTACATCGCGGAGGCCGACGCGGTGGGACGAATCCGCTTCGACGGTCGGCAGCGGGCGGTCGAGGGGCCCTACGAACGCATCGTCACGGGGCTGCCCAAGGGAGGCCACTGGACCCGCAGCCTCCGGTTCGGGCCCGACGGCTGGATGTACCTCTCGTTGGGATCGAGCTGCAATGTCTGCGAGGAGAAGGATCCACGCCGCGCCGCGATCGTGCGATATCGCCCCGACGGCAGCGGCGAGGAGATCTACGCCACCGGGCTCCGGAACGCCGTCGGCTTCGACTGGCGACCCGGGTCCGGAGAGCTCTACGCCACCGACAACGGTCGAGACCTGCTCGGAGACGATTTCCCGCCCTGCGAACTCAACCTCATCGTGAAGGGTGGCTTCTATGGCTGGCCCTATGCCAATGGCGACCGGGTCGAGGACCCGGATTACGGTGACGGACAGGGCGATCGAATCCGGGCATCGATCCCCCCGGTGCACGGCTTTCGGGCCCACAACTCGCCCCTGGGAATCGCCTTCGTTCGCAGCCAGGGCGCCCCGCCCGGATTCCACGACGCAGCGCTGGTCGCGCTTCACGGCTCGTGGAACCGGACGCGCAAGGACGGATACCGCGTCGTGTCCCTCCACTGGCGTAAGGATGGAAGCATCGAGGAGCGGGACTTCGCGGTGGGCTTCGAATTCGACGACAACGTCATCGGCCGTCCCGTCGATGTCGCTCAGGGACCGGATGGCGCCTTCTACATTTCCGACGACTTTGCCAGCGCCGTCTACCGCATCGCCTTCGGCGACTGAATTCCGTGCGACCTCTCGTCTCGAGTTCTCCGCTCTCGAGTAGGCTGGTCGATGCAGCCTGTTTCGGGTTTGCCCTGTGGACGCTCTGCTCCCACGCCACCGTCGCCCTGGGCGGCTCGCTGGTCGCGCTGATCGCCGTCTATGGGGTCGCTCTGACGCTGGCCGCGGTCGGCTGGATCGCCTGGCGGAACCGGCGGCGCGTCTCCGCCCAGGCCCCGGAGGCCCGAGTCTCACCGCCCTCCTCCCAGCCTTGGCGACCTCCGGCTCTTCCGGGCATCGGCATCGCACTGGGGGCCGTCGCGACCGCGGCCTACGCCCTCAGCGGCGATCCCGTCGTGCTCTGGTGGTGCGCGATCGCGATCCTGGGCGCCGCCGCGGGAGTGTTTCTGACGCCGCCGCCGCCGGCCACAGAGCCCGCCTCAGGCGGGCGACGCGCGGAGTTCGGGCTCGGAGTACTCGCCCTCGGCTGCGCGATTCTCACCCTCATCTGCCACCGCCCGGATATCGACGACGCCTTCTATGTGAACGTCGCGGTAACCGCCGCCGATTTTCCGCAGCGGGCCCTCCTGAGCGGTGACACACTTCTCGGTATCTCGGGTCTGCCGATGTACCTGCCGGCACACCGTCTCCACAGCTATGAGCTCTGGAATGGCGCGATCTCATTCCTGACGGGCATCCCCGCCATTACCTGCTTTCACTGGATCTCGGCCGCCCTGGCGGCACTCCTGGTTCCCGTGGCCCATGCCCGGCTGTTTCGAATACTCACGCCGCGCACCTGGCTGTGGGGAGTCGCGGCGTTGGTATTTGTGCTGGTGGCGGCCGGAGAAACCCACCGCTGGTACGGAAACTTCGCCTTCGTGAGGCTCTGGCAGGGCAAGGGAATCTTCCTCTTCGTCTTCATGCCGCTGGTGTACGCCTACGCCCTTCGCTTTGCGATGCGACCCAGCGTCATTGCCTGGCTCTGGCTCGCCGCCGCTCAGATCGCGGCGGTGGGCATGAGCTCTTCCGCGGTCTGGGCCGCACCCGCCGGCGCGCTCGCCGCCATGGCGTGCGCACTTCCCCCCACGCGACGGAGTCTGCAGACGCTGGCCCTCGGGGCGACGGCCTCCCTCTACGTGCTGGCTGCAGGTGTTCTGCTCAAGAGTCAGCTCGCCGGAACCTTCGAAGCGACCGCAGAACCCATCGCCGCCGGAGTCCTGCTTCAGGACGCGTTGAGCCGGACCCTGGGCGAGTCCCGGCTTCTGGCTTTCGGGATCGCCTCGATCCTGACGGCCTGGGCCTGCTGTCCGCGCGGTCTGGCTCGGCGTTTTGCGATCGCCGTTCCCCTGGCGGTCACGCTGGTTCTCCTGAACCCGTACAGCGCCGAATGGGTGAAAGCGAACCTGACCGGGCCCTCCTATTGGCGCAGCATGTGGGCCATGCCCGTCCCGATTCTGATGGCCATGGTGCTGACCGCTCCTCTCCAGGCGGGGGGGCGCGGATGGCGGCGGGTCGCCAGTCGTCTGGGCTGCCTGGTTGCGCTGGCCGTCTTCGCCGGGGCCATTCCGCGCTTCAGCGCCCTCAGCGAATTGAACCGCGGCGTCTGGGCGGAGATGCACATCGGCTGGCCCCGTCTGAAAGTTCCGCAGGATTCCTACCGCTGGGCCGCCGCGATCAACAGCAGCGCGGGTGCCGGGGCGCAGGTCCTCGCACCCCCGGAGGTCAGCACCTGGATTCCGACATTCCACAACCACGCCTTCGCCGTCATGGTGCGCAGTGCGTATCTGGGGTTCCAGTCTCGCCACCTGGAATCCGGCGAGCCCGAGCTGCGCCAGGCCATGACCCATTTCGTCGCCGGGACACCGGTGAGCGGCTTTTCGATGATCCAGTTCCGAGCCGGCCTCGATCGCTTCGACGTGAAGGCGGTCTGTCTCCGCAACTCGGAGCTCGCCACCGAGACGCGCGCGACGCTGGAGAGTGCCGGCTTCCGGCGAACCCTCCGGGGAGTGGACCGCGAGATCTGGGTACGATCCGCTCCCGATACGTCGCGGACCGCCCCACGTTGATGCCGGCTCGCGGCCGCTTCTACCGACTTGTACCTCCGCTGCTCACCGTGGCCGTGTTGGGCGGATTCGCGGCGTTTCTCGTCGGGCAAAGATCCTACATCGCCGAGACCTATGCCCTCCGACCCCTCACCTTCGCAGCGGTAGCAGGACTCATCCTCACCATCCTCGCCCTCAGCAGCCTCGCCAACCAGCGGCTGTTCCGTTGCCTCGGAGTCTCGGCGTCGGCCTCGGACTGGTTCCGGATCGTCACGTTGGTATCGCTTTCCAACTATCTGCCCTTCTCGGCTGGATTGGTGGCGAAGGCCGTGTATCTCAAGCGCGTGCACTCCTTCCCCTACGGCTCCTTTGCCATGGGACAGATATCGCTGATGGTCATGTTTCTCACCACCAACGGCGCGATCGGGTTCGCGGTCCTTCTCGCGCGGCATCCCGAGAGTGTTGTCGGACCTCTCGGCGCGACCTTCGCGTTGATGGTCGCGTCTGGCGCCCTCCTGCTCCTGCCCGAGAAAACGGCGCGTCGTTTCGGAGGCCGGTGGATTCCGGCGGACGCGGTGTCGCCCGCCGTCGTTCGACGCGCGTGGCCGGGCGTCGCCCTGCTTCAGGCGGCTATTTTGCTGACCCACGCGGCGAGTCTGAATCTCTGTTTCGCCCTGGGTCCGACGGACGTGGAGTTTGCGGATTGCGTGGTCTTCAGCACCGCAATCGTCCTGACCCGCCTGGCCCCGATCACCCCCGGCGGAATCGGGATCCGGGAGCTCTTGATCGGAGGCCTGGCCCACGCCACCGGCTTCGCTGTGTCCGATGCCGTGATTGCCGCCACCGCCGTTCGTACCCTCGAGATGGGCATCATCTTCAGCCTGGGCGGCGTCTTCACCCGCCGGATGACCGGAACGGCATTGGAGTCGCCACCGCCGTCCTAGTTCGAGGCTCCGGGAGCAGCGGGAACCGAGACGCGAAGAGCGGACTCCGAATCCCGCGATCCGGCGCGGGTCTCGGCCAGAAGAACCGTCCACGGCAGCGGTCGGAGAACGGCCCGTACATCGGCGAACTCGGACACGAGATCCGCGAAGCGACGGCACGACCAGTGCTGAACGTGGCCGGGGGTGTTGCCGAGGCTTGTCGCGTAACGGAGGCGCGCCAGATTCAAGATCCGCCAGAGCGGCTCCCGCGGCACCGAGAGGATCAGCCAGCGGCCCGACACCCGGCACAGCTCTTCCAGGGCAACACGCGGGTGCTCCAGATGTTCCAGCACCTCGAGAGCGAAGACCAGATCGAAGCTCCCGTGCGGTCGCGCCAACCGGTAGATCGATTCGCGGACGAAGGGAACCTGGGGATTCCGTGCCCGGGCCTGGCTGACGAGGTGTCCCTGCAGCTCGCTGGCATGAAGCCGGGCCGAGCCCGGCAACAACGACTCGATGCGTTCGGTACTGAAGCCCTCGGCACTGGCGACCTCCAGCGCCGACCCAATCTCCAGACCGTCGAGATGCTTCGCGATCGCAGCAAAGAATCCGTCGAGCATCGCGCGGGTGAGCCGATTGGTCTGCGTGTACTTGCTGCGGAAGTCCTGCTGCGATGCCTCGGAGTCGACGCCCACTCTTGTCTCTTCCCCATTTGATCGTGCGACTTGACCCGCCCGTGAGGCGGCTACTGCGACGGCTTGTGCCGCTCGGCTCGCCGGTCGTAGAGAAGCTCTTCCAGATAGATGCGATGGCGCGCGAGCATGTCGCCGATCAGACCCATGCACAGCATCAAGACGCCCAGAGCCGCGAGCGCTGCACCGGTAAAGCCGGCCCACTTGTGCGGCGAAAAGCTGCCCGATTCGAAGTAGTGGGCGAGCAGAAAGGCGCCGAGCGCCGCGGCGGGCAACAGCAGCATGCCCGCCAGCGCGCCAAAGAAACGAAGCGGGCGGTAGTCGCGATAGCAGCGGAAGATGATCCCGGCGGTATTCAAGCCGTACCGCCAGAGACTTCCGGCGACGCGACTGGTGCCGTGCTCCCGCTCGCCGCGGACGGCGACGGGAACTTCGACGATGCGAAGCTGCTTGAAGGCGAGATTCAGGAACACCTCCTGGGTGTACGTGAATCGTCCCATCGGATTCAGGGTGAGCGCCGCGCGCCGGCCGTAGCAACGCAACCCGCAGGAGACGTCGCTGAAGCTCTCTCCGGTCAGACTCGAGACGAGCCGAGCCATCATTCGGTTGCCCCAGCGCTTGGCCGCGGGCATCTCGGGAGTCAGGGCCGGGTCCTTGAAACGAGACGCGCTGGTGAAGTCGGCTTCGCCGTTGCGCACGGGCGCAATCAGCAACGGAATGTCAGAGGGGTCGAACTGCCCATCGGCATCGATGCACACGAACAGATCGGCTCCGGTCTCGATGGCGTATCGGAGGGCCGTGCCGAAGGCGGCACCGACGCCGCGCCGAGTCGGGTGCCGAATCACGTGGGCGCCCGCGGCCGCCGCCAACTCTCCGGTTCGATCGCGACTGCCGTCGTCCACCACGAGGACGTCGACGACCGCGACGCCTTCGAGGCTGCGCGGAATTCCCCGGATCACGCCGGCCACGGTCTTCTCTTCGTCCAGGGCGGGAAGCGCAACCAGCACGCGCAATCCAGACGCCGGAGCCTCGGCGTTGGCTGCGCTCGGCGGCGCGGTTTGCGAGCTACGGGGCGACAAGACCGGGGGTCAGAGACGAAGCAGCTGAGCGACGCGCTCGCGATGGTAGGTGCCATCGCCGAACCAGGACTCGTCGCTCTTGGCTCGCTTGAAATAGAGGTGACAGTCGTACTCCCAGGTAAATCCGACGCCGCCGTGAATCTGGATGTTTTCCGCCGCGACCTTCCGATAGGCATCGCTCACGAAGGACTTGGCCATGGACGCCGTAAGGGGAGCTTCTTCGTCGTCCTCCCGGGCCGCCCAGGCGGCGTAGTAGGTGATCGACTTGGCCGACTCCACCTGAAACAGCATGTCCGCACACTTGTGCTTGATCGCCTGATTTACGCCGATCGGCTTGCCGAACTGGATTCGCTCTTTCGCGTACTGAACGGAATCCTCCAGACACTTCTCCGCACCTCCTACCATCTCGGCACAGATCATGACGCGACCGCGATCGAGCACCCGGTCGAGCCTGGGCCAGCAATCCGAGTCGCCGTCCAGAAGGGCACTCTTCGGAACCTGAACATCGTCGAACTCGACGCGGAACAGGTTGCGCAGGGTGTCCATCGAGCGCATCGGCGCGATGCGCACTCCGGGAGAGTCGCGGGGCACGAGAAACAGACCGAGGCCCTTCTCGCCCTCGCCGCCGGTCCGGGCCACCACCACCAAAAGATCCGCGATGTCGGCATCGGGGACGAAGAGCTTCGTGCCGCGAAGGGCCCAGCTCTTGCCGTACTTTGCGGCCAGCTCGAAATCGCCGGGATCCTCGGTGCCCCGCGCTTCCGTGATCGCGAGGGTCGCCATCACCTCACCCGCGCTGATTCGAGGCAACCACTCGCGCTGCTGTTCCCGGTTCCCCGCCTCCATCAGGGCGCAACCCGCGATAGCGGTGGGTAAGAAGGGAACGGGGGCCAGACTCCGGCCCAACTCCTCCAGGACGAGAGCCAGCTCGACGGCGCTCAGGCCGGCACCGCCGTGCTCCTCGGGAATCACGAGACCCAACCATCCGAGTTCGGCCATGCGCGCCCACAGCTCCCGAACGTGGCTCTCTTTGCCTTCCATGACTTCCCGCACGCGCTTCATGGGAGCGTGCTCGCTGAGAAAATCCCGCGCGGTCTTGCGCAGAACCTCCTGCTCCTCGGTGAATCCAAAGTTCACGACGGTCATTCCTCTCGAATCGGTACGAGTTCGAGATTTTATCAGGCGCCTCGCCCAAGCGTCAATGTGAGGGGCACCCGGACGCAGGTCCATCGTCACGAGCCAAGCCCGGTTCGCTAGAGTCCGCCCGATGACCTACCACCGGTCCCTCGGAATCGCCCTGGGCTTCGCCCTTGCGGGGCTTGCGGGTGTCGTCCGAGCGGAATCCAGTCTCCGCCTCCCCTATCCCAGCCACTTCGGCGCGATTCCGGCCGCCACTTTCGACACCGACGGAAAGCGCGTGGGCGCCGCCGACGTGCGCATCGAGCGCCTCGAAAATGGCAATGTCCGCATCGCGTCCGAGTCGGGGGTCGAGGACGGCGCGCGCACCGTCGCCTTCGCCCTGCTCGCCCCGATCGACTCGGGTGAGGCGCTTCAGATTCTCACCCAGGAATCGCGTTCCTTCGATGAGGCGGGAACTCCCCTGGGTGTCCTTCGCGTGGACCACGGCAAGGGCGTGGCCAGCTGTCAGGACGTCAACGGCGAAGGGAAACGCGAGAAGATCGAGCTGCCCGATCGCGATCAGGTGGCCAACGTCCCCCTCAGCCTGCTCTTCCTTCCGCTGGCGCGGGGGAATCGCGAGACGATCCGGTTCCAGATCTTCGCCTGCCGCGGTTCGCCTCGTATCCTGGATTTCGAAGCCCGAGTGGATACGGATGACGGGTCGGACCCGAAACTGGTGAAGGTGCGGTACGGCCCCGACTTCGGGCCGGTCTTTTCCTGGGTCGCGAAGGCCGTGATTCCGGAGCTGGCTGTCTGGTACGACCGGGAGTCGCCCCACTCCTGGATGGCGGCCAGCGGCCCTCTGTATGCCAAGGGTCCCGAGGTCGTGGTCATTCGAGTCGGCCTACCCGCAAGCCGGCTCGGGCCGTAAAGCTCGCGTCCGCCCGCCGGAAGCCCGCCTCCGGACCCGCTTCCGGCTGGGATACGATCCTTTCCCATGACGGACTCCCGCGGACCCACGAGTCGAGTCCGCAGCCGCGCGGCCGCCCACGGGGCCCTCACCGCCGTCTCCGTCGCAGCCGCGTTGCTGGGCGCCGAGGCGGTGGTTCGCATCTTCGACCTGGGCCCGGAAATCAGCCCCGTGTTCCGGGAGAATTACCGTCTCTCGGAAAATACCGCGCTTCGATACGAGCTGATCCCAGGCTCTCCCGACGGTGAGAACCGAATCAACTCCGACGGAATGCGAGACCACGAGCACCCGGTCGCGAAGCCCCCGGGAGTCTTCCGCATCGTCTGTCTCGGTGATTCCATCACGTATGGGTTCGGCGTCCCGACCCGGAGCAGCTATCCGGCGCGGCTCGAGGACCGCCTGAATTCGAAGGCGGGGCCAGGTGTCCGATTCGAGGTGCTCAATTTCGGCGTCACCGGCTACAACATCACGCAATCGATCGAGAACCTGCGGGCACGGGGGCTCAAGTACCGGCCGGATCTGGTGATCTATCAGTACTGTCTCAACGACCCCCAGCAATACAGCAGTGAACTCGAGAACCTGGAGATCTCCCTGACCGCAGCGGAGGCGGGCTACCGCCGGCGGCTGCTCTCGCGCGGAGGTCGACTGTTGAGCGGATCGCGAGTCTTCGCCCTGGCCGCATTCGCGTGGCAGTCCGCGACGCCGGGTGGACGGAGAGCGCGCGCGGCGCGTCCGGACAGTCAGTGGCTGGCGATCCGTGGCGGCTCCTACGCCGACTATTTTTCTCGCCTCCACGCCGATCCGATCGGCTGGCGCCGCATCGAAACCGGATTCGCTGAGCTCGCGGCCCTGGGGAACGAATTCGGCTTCGAAGGGCTGGTGGTGCTGTTCCCGGTCCTTGCGAACCTCGCGGACTATCCTCTGGCCGACGTCCACGAGCGCGTCATCGGGGCAGCCCGTGCCGCATCGCTCCCCCAACTCGACCTGCTCCCCGTCTACCAGAAGGCGGCGGGCCGGGGCCAGAGCATCGCCGTCAACGCGCTTCATCCCAATGCGATGGGTCACGCGTTCGCGGCCGGCAGCATCATCGACGCCCTCGAGGCGCAGGGAACGCTCCGGCGCACGCCGCCTTCGGAAACCCTGCCGAAGACCCGAGACGAAAAGGGCGAGATCCCGCGCCCGAATCCGCAACGCTGAGGACCGCGGCTTTGGTTGAACTCACGCGCTACGCCCTTCGGTTCCCGGTCTTCACCTGGGGTGCGGCGGCGATCATCACAGCCTTCATGGCGCTGGGCCTTCCGCGCCTGGAAACCGATGTCGGCTACCGAGCATTCCTGGGCCCCGACCACGCGGCGGTCGTCCAGCTCGATCACTTCGCCGACCGTTTCGTCGGGGGCATCCCGATCGCGGCGGTCTGGAGCTGCAGGGAGTCCGAACCCTGCGAACACGTCTTCGACCCCGACTCCCTGGCCATGGCCTACCGCGTGGCCACGGCGCTGGCGCGGGTGCCCGGTGTTCGACGGGTCGATGGTCCCGCCACCACCGCCCTGCTCGCGCCCCAAAAGATTGGCCTGCCCCAGTCACGCCAGCTCGCGCCCGCTGGCAAGCCGGCCCCGGACATCGATGCGCTGGCAGCCCGCGCCGTGCGCGACTCCCTCTGGGTCGGGCAGATCGTGTCGGCGGACGCGACCAGCGCTGCCGTGCTCGCGCATCTCGAGAGCTCGTCCGGCGAAGTGGCGAAGCGCGTGGTCACCGCGCTGCAGGAGGCCCTGGCCCCCTTCGAAGCTCGCGGCTTCCGTTTCCACCTGGTCGGGGGACCCGTCGAATTCGTGGTGGCCGGAGCCGAACTGGAAACCGCGACCGCCCGAGTGATCCCGTTGATGCTGGGCCTGGTCGCCCTCGTGATCATCCTCTTTTTCCGAGCCTGGATCGTCGCGGTGCTGTGCCTCGGAGTGGTCGGCCTCGGCGTGCTCTGGAGCTTCGGACTGCTCGCGTGGCTCGGCTGGGCCCAGAACAGCCTGACCCAGGCCCTGGCTCCGCTGGTTCTCGTGATCGGCGTCTGCGATGCGATCCACCTGCTCTCGGCCTACGCGTCGCACCCCCGGCTCGCGTCGGCGTCGTCGCGTACCCACCGCGAGCAGATACTGATCCAGGTCTGTGACGACGTCGGCCCCGCTTGCGCCATGACGACCCTGACCACCGCGGCGGGCTTCGCTTCGTTCGCCGCCTCCGGTCTCGAGAGCATCGCCCGGTTCGGGCTCGCGGCCGCGTTTGGCGTGGGGGTGGCGCTGCTCCTCTGCTTCGCCCTGCTGCCACCACTGCTGGTGCGCGTCCCCCCCGCCCGACTTGGGCGACTGGGCGAGGCCCGGGCATGGCCCCGTGCACTCGCCGACGGGGCTCGGTTCAGTGGCCGATCCCGCGGCTGGGTCCTGGGCATCGCGGCCCTGATCGCAATCGTGAGTACGGTCGGCCTGCTGCGGCTCCGGGTGGACGCTCGCTTCGAGGATCTCTACGGGGGCGACAGCCAGGTCGTGCGCTGGGCCGAGTTCGTCGCGGAAAACCTGCGAGAGCCCGACACTCTGGAGCTGGTCCTCGAACCGCCCCGGGGCATCGCTCTCAGTTCGCCCTCGGTACTGGCCACGGTCGCACGCCTCCAGGAAGAACTCTCGGCGATCGACGGTCTCGGGGCGTCGATATCCATCCTGGATCCCACCCGCACACTCAACCGTCTCCTGTACCACGCCGATCTCGATCTGGATTCGGCGGGAGCCGAGACGCGCACCGCCGCTCTGTTTCGCTTCATGCGCGGCGAAGACGCCGGGGGATTCGCGCTCCTCGTGGACGAGCGAAACGGCGGCCTGCGGGTGAGTGTGACGACCGCGAAGCCGCCGCAGGAACGCCTTCGCCGGCTTCTCGCCGAGATCGACGAGCTGCTCGCCACACGGCTTCCGACGGGCTGGACCGCTCGGGCCACCGGCCCACTACAGGTCGTGGGCGTGATGGTGGACGAGATCCGCCACACCCAGCTCGTGAGTTTTGCCGGGGCCGGAGTCATCGTCTTCGCGTTCCTGACGATCTTCTTTCGCTCGGCGCGCTTCGCTGGGATCGCCTTGGTACCCACCTTGTTCCCGGTCGGTGTCACCCTGGGAATCATGGGCCTTGCGGGGATCGCTCTCGACGTCGGAGGCGCCATGGTCGCGACGGTCGTGCTCGGCCTCGCCGTCGACGACGCGGTTCACCTGTTGGCTCGGTATCGACGCGAGCGAAGCGACGGAGCTTCGCCGCTCGATTCCATCGAAGCCGCCGTCCGACAGGTCGGCCGCGCGCTGGTCACCACCTCCGCCGCATTGACCCTCGGCTTCTTTGCCCTCGCCTTGGCTCCCTGGAAAAGTGTTGCGAACTTCGGCCTGATCGCGGGCCTCGCGATCCTCTGCGCCCTGGCGTCGACGCTGTTCCTGCTGCCCGCCGCCCTCGTCGCGCTGGAGCGACGGGGACAGGTCGATCCCGTTTCGACTCGAGACGGACCACGCGGGTCTCAAAAATGAAGAGCGGCGCCGACTCGTAAGAGTCGACGCCGCTTCTGAGAGGTCCCACCGTCGCGCTACTCTCCCACCGGGTCACCCCGGCAGTACCATCGCCGAAGTGGGGCTTAACTTCCGTGTTCGGAATGGGAACGGGTGTGGCCCCCACTCTATGGACGGTGGGAAAACCTATTGGTTCGCAAGCGGTCTCGACGACCGAATATCTTTTCCGGGCCCAAGGGCGACACGTCTGCGTAGCGAGTGGTCAAGCCTCACGGGCGATTAGTACCGGTCAGCTCCACACGTTGCCGCGCTTCCACCTCCGGCCTATCAACGTCCTCGTCTCGGACGGCCCTTCAGGGGACCGAAGTCCCGGGGAGATCTCATCTTGGGGT
>JAZFUU010000116.1:0-20029 GCA_036447375.1 Myxococcota bacterium | reverse complement strand
CAGGGCTGCGAACACGGCTGCATCTACTGCTACGCCCGCCCCACCCACGAGTATCTGGGATGGTCGGCGGGCCTGGATTTCGAGAGTCGGATCCTCGTCAAGGAGCGCGCGCCCGAGCTACTGCGGCGAGCGCTGTCCTCGCCGCGGTGGCGGCCGCGCGTGGTGGCGATCGGGGCCGTGACGGATCCCTACCAACCCATCGAGGGTCGACTCCGCCTCACCCGGCGTTGCCTCGAAGTCTTCGTCGAGTTCCGCAACCCCGTCGGGGTGGTCACGAAAAGCGGCCTCGTGCTGCGAGACCTGGATCTGCTCGGCGAGTTGGCGCGATTCGACGCGGCGACCGTCACCGTGTCGATCACCAGCCTCGACCCGGACCTGGCTCGGATCCTGGAACCGCGAGCGGCGACCCCAGAGCGACGCCTGGCCTGCGTCCGCGGACTGGCCGAAGCGGGCATTCCCGTCGGGGTGCTGGTCGCACCCGTGATTCCGGCCCTCAACGATCACGAGATCCCGTCGCTGGTCGAAGCCGCCGCCGAGGCCGGCGCCCAAAGCGTCGGTCACGTGATGCTTCGTCTGCCCCACGGCGTGGCCGGTCTCTTCGAGGCCTGGCTCGATCGCTATCTGCCGGAGCGAAAACAGAAGATCCTGAATCGGATCCGCAGCATGCGCGGCGGACGCCTCAACGATTCCCGCTTCCATACACGGCACCTCGGCGGCGGATTCTTCGCCGAACAGACGCACCGCCTCTTCGAGATCGCGCAGCGTCGAGCCGGACTCGACGGTCAACGCTTCACCCCGTCGACGGCCGCATTCCGCCGCCCTGCGCCTCCGCAACTCTCTCTCTTCTAACGCCAGTCCGACTTCGCTCGGCTTTGCAAGAGAAGGGAGCGAAGTCGGCCCAGCGGCCGACTTCCACGCCCGCTGAACGCTGTCGCTGAGACCACTGCGCGCCCTCCGCGCTTGCCAGAACGATCGCCCGCCTGCGCTACCTTCGAGCCATGCGAGAATTGGACGGCAAAGTCGCGGTGGTAACGGGTGGCGCCAGCGGGATTGGGCGCGGACTCTGCGAGGCCCTGGCGGGGGTCGGCATGCGGATCGTCGTCGCGGATATCGACGCAGCCGGGGCCGAGAGAGTTTCCCAGGAGCTGAAGCAGTCGGGAGCCGAGTCCTTGGCGGTCGCGACCGACGTTTCGGATCGCGCATCGACCGAGGCGCTGGCCGAAACCGCCTTTCGGGAAATGGGCGCGGTCCATGTCGTCTGCAACAACGCCGGCGTGATTGTCGGCGGTGCGCTCCAGAACTCCACCGCGGACGACTGGGAGTGGATCCTCTCGGTCAACCTCGGCGGTGTCGTGAACGGCTGCCACGCCTTCGTGCCTCGTCTGCGCGCCCAGGGCGGCGAAGCCCAGATCGTGAACACCGCATCCATCGGAGGACTGCTATCCGCTCCCGGGCTCGGTGTCTACTGCACGACGAAATTCGCCGTCGTCGGATTTACCGATGCGTTGCGTTCCGAACTCCAAGCCGATGACATCGGTGTCTCGGTCCTGTGCCCCGGGGGCGTGCGAACGAACCTGCTGGACGCCGATCGCAATCGACCGGCGCGGCTCGGAGACGCCGGAGGACGGGCCGACGCGATCAAGGACGCCCTCGAGGCCGGCATCGAACCGACGGCCGTGGGAGAGTGCGTGGTCCGCGGGATTCGCGAAAATTCGGCTTACATCTTCACCCATCCCGAGTTCCGCGACATCATCGAGAGCCGGTTCCAGGGGATCCTCGCTCAGTTCGCGACATGAACCCACGCCGTGCCCAGCGCTGACGATCTGCAGCGCATCCTCGGCCGGATTGATGGTCGGGGCTACAAGGCCTATCACGAGATCCAGGGCGCCTTCGAATTTCCGCGGTACACGCTGTATGTGGATCACGTGCAGGGCGACCCTTTCGCCAGCCCCTCGAAGCTCCGGATTCGCATGCCCATGAGCGAGGCTCGTCTCCCGCCCGACTGGTTCGACGGGCGGGTCCGCCGCACGGCGTGCGAAGACTTCCTGGCGCGAGCCTTCGGCACCGCCATCGAGGGCGGCGAGAGCCAGCGCAGGGGCAGTGGCAAGAGTGGCGTCGTGCAGATCGACGCCGGAGCTCAGGAAGTTCTGGAACGCACCGCCGCCGTCGTCACTCCCGACTGGATCGAGGTTCGCCTGCAACTCGGCTTGCCCGCCGCCGGGCGACGCATCCTGGGTCGCCAGGCTCAGGCCCTGTTGTGCCGCGACCTGCCTCGAACCGCCGAGTCGGGCCTGTGTTGGTCGGAGCTTCCCCACGACGAGGCCTACCGATTCGTGGAATGCATCGAGAACCAGCAGTACATCCGGGGGCAACTCGACGACCTCGGTCTGGTCGCCTTCGTGGGCGACGGCGCCCGACTCCCGCGGGCGAGCGGCGCCAGCGATCTGCCCCTGAGCGGATCACAGGCGGTTCCGTTCGAATCGCCCGAGTCGCTCCGCGTCCGCTTCACGCTGCCGAACCCGATCGAGGGACCCGAAGGTTCGGGCCGAGAGATCACGGGCATGGGAATCCGCCGCGGGGTAACGCTGATCGTGGGCGGCGGCTACCACGGAAAATCGACGCTGCTACAGGCGCTCGAACGCGGCGTCTACCCCCACATTCCCGGCGACGGCCGCGAGTGGGTGGTGAGCGCACCCGGCCTGGTGAAAATCCGGGCGGAGGACGGCCGCCGCGTAGAGCAGGTCGACATCAGCGCCTTCATCTCCAACTTGCCTCAGGGGCGCAGCACCCGGGAGTTCTCCAGCGAAGACGCCAGCGGGAGCACCAGTCAGGCGGCGAACATTCTCGAAGCCGTCGAGGTGGGCGCCAGCGGGGTGCTGCTGGACGAGGATACGTCGGCCACGAACTTCATGCTGCGCGACGCGCGGATGCAGGCCCTGGTCCACAAGGAATTCGAGCCGATCACGCCGTTCCTCGAGCGTGTGCGCGAACTCTACGACGCCTGGGGGGTTTCGACGGTCCTGGTGATGGGCGGCTGCGGCGACTACTTCGATGTGGCGGATTGCGTCATCGCCATGCGCGAGTTTCAACCCTTCGATGTCACCGACGAAGCACGGCGGATCGCGGCGTCTCACGACTCGGGCCGGTGCATGGAGGCTCGCTCGTCGCTGAAGAGGGGCCCCGATCGCATTCCCCTGGTCGAAAGCTTTGATCCCTCGCGCGGGCGCCACGACGTGAAGATCGACGCCAAGACCATCGATCTGATTCACTTCGGAAACTCGGCGATTGATCTTCGCGGTGTCGAGCAGCTCGTCGACCGCAGCCAGACTCGCGCCGTCGGAAACGCGATTCACCTCGCAATCGAGCGTTTCGCAAAGGACGGTGCCACGCTGCGCGAGATCATCGTCCAGCTGGAAGCCTTCTTCGACGCTCACGGCCTCGACGAGCTGGATCCCTTTCACCGCTCCGAGCAACACCCGGGCAACCTGGCCCGACCCCGCGGTTTCGAAATCGCCGCAGCCATCAACCGGCTGAGGACACTGCGCATGCGACAGCTCTCGACCGACGCCAACGGGCGCTGAATCCGCCGCGGGCACCCCACCCGGGTCAGGAAGGCCGCAGGCGATACCGGATGGGCATGCGCTTGACGCCTCCCAGGAAGCTCGAGCGCGTGCGTTCGTAACGGCCCGCCAACTCGACCTCTTCCATTCGTTCGGCCAGCTGGCCAAAGATCGCGCGCAACTCGAGTCGCGCGAGGCTCGCTCCCAGACAGAAGTGCTCACCGATCCCGAAACCCAGGTGCGGATTCGGCTTGCGGTCGACGCGAAACGCCTCGGGATCGTCGAACACGGCTTCGTCGCGATTGGCCGAGGGGTAGAAAAGACACATCGAATCCCGCGCCTTGATCGATTTTCCCGCGACTTCCACGTCTTCCACCGGCGTGCGGCAGAACTGGATCACCGGTGACGTCCAACGCACGATCTCTTCTGCTGCGAGATCGACGAGATCCGGGTTCTTTCGGAGCTTGTCGAATTCCCCCGGATTCTCGATCAGGGCGAGCAGTCCACCACTCGCGGCATTGCGGGTGGTCTCGTTGCCTGCGACGACGAGCAACATGAAGTACGACAGCAGTTCCATCACCGGCATGGGGTCGCCGTCGATGGTCGAGGACGCGAGAACGCTCACGATGTCGTTGCGGGGCTGGGCCCGTCGCTTCGCGCTGAGCGCCGTGAAGTACTGGAACATTCCGTCGCGCGCGTCGGTGATGCCGTCGCCCACCGACCCGTCGATTCCGTCCGACTGGAACTCCGGATCCGACGAGCCCGCGATCTGATTGGTCCAGTGGAACATCAGCCGCCAGTCTTCGCGCGGGACGCCCAACATGTCGGCCAACACGGCGAGCGTAAGGGGGGCGGCCAGGTCGTTGACGAAATCCGCTGTGCGCGTTTCGCCATCGCCGGCCATCTCGTCCAGCAGCTCCCGGGTAATGCGCTCCACTTCGGCGTGCCGACTTCGGATCGCGCGCGGCGTGAACCAGCTGCTCGCGGTGGCCCGAAATTTGGCGTGTTCCGGCGGATCCATAACCAGCAGGTGGCGAATGTCTCGTTTCTCGGGCGGAGCGCCCTCCTCGAAGACAGCCAGGCGAGGCGCATTGAGAAAGCGCCTGGGCTGCTTGGAAATCCAGACGACGTCCGCACGCCGGGTCACGGCCCAGAACCCGACGCCGCCGGGCAAGTCGAACCAATGCACCGGAGATTCCGCGCGCAGGCGCTTCCAGGCGGCGTGGGGGTAGCCGTTCTCCATGTAGGTATCCGGCCCGATGACGTCGAGGCTGTCGAGGGAGGATGTGTCGAGAGAAGCTCGAGCAGGCATGCGCGTAGGGTAGCGCCTCAACCGAAGACGAGGTCGGCGTAGCGGCGCAGCCCGTCGATCGCTTCGCGGGACCTCTCCCACGGTGAGGCCACCAGCCGATCGACGCCGACGTCTTCCCAGCGTCGGATGTCGTCGCGCTCGCTCAATTGCCCGCCCAGGCTCAACTCGAAGGGCTCGTCTTCGCGCCCCGCTTCGCGGCGCAGCGCCGCCAAGCGTCCCGCCATTTCGGATGCGGACTCGAGGCTGTGGCTGAGTCCGTACCATCCATTCCCGTGAAATGCAGCGCGCCGCAGAGCCGCGGGCGACTCGCCTCCGACGTGGATCGGGGGCCAGGGCTTCTGCACGGGTTTGGGCTCGAACATCACCGGATCGAAGTCGAAGAACTCGCCGCGGTGTTCCACCACCTCCTCGGTCCACAGCCGCTTGCACACAGCCAGTGCCTCGTCGAGACGGCGTCCCCGAGTGCGCGGGTCGAGGCCCGCCGCCTTCCATTCGCTGCGCAGCCAGCCGGCGCCGATGCCGATCTCGGCGCGTCCACCGGACACGAGATCCAGGGTCTGCACGGCCCGCGCCGCGGTGAAGGGATGCCGCAACCCGAGCAGGTACACGCTGGTCCCCAGACGAATGCGGGAGGTCTTTCCGGCGAGAAAGCAGAGCCAGCCAAAGACGTCGAACACCGGCGTCGACGGCGGAACCGGTGGTGTGTCCTCGCCGGGATGCGGTGAGCCCGACCCGTCCATCGGAAAGACCAGATGGTCGGCCATCCAGACCGACTCGAATCCCAGGCGCTCGGCCTCCACGGTGACCTCGAGGTGGAACCGGGGATTCAGTCGAGAGAGGGCGACACCGAACTTCACGAAGCCCGGCGCCGCAATGGCGGGCCTCCACGCCGATGCGGGCGATCGGTTGCGGGCCACTCCATCGAATTCTACCTCCCCGAATCGAGCAATGATGGCGGGCCCCATCCCGGCTTGTCCAGGCAATTTTGCTGGGGTAGATACCCGGCGATGCGACCGAAATCGCGGCGAGTTCCCGGGGCCCACGGACTCTCGCTCCAGCTCTTCGAGTGGAGCGATGCGGGACCGTCACTGCTCTTCATGCACGGATTCGGCCACGGCGCGCGGATCTGGGATCCCTTCGTAGCCCCGCTGGCCGACCACTATCGCACCCTGGCTCTGGACGCGCGGGGACACGGCGACTCGGACCACGACCCCGAGTACCGCTACAGCCACGCAGCGGTAAGCCGCGACCTCAGCGAAGTGGTCGAGGTTCAGGGTCTCGACCCGGTGGTGCTGGTCGCCCACTCCATGGGCGGCTACGCGTCGATCCGCTACGCGGCGCGCTATCCGAAACGCGTGGCTCGGCTCGTCCTCGTCGATGCGGGTCCCGAGTTGTCGACTCAGAGCCGGGCCGGACGCCGAGTGCGTCGGACCCGAGTCGATCGCAGCTTCGCCGACACGAAGGCCTATCAGGTCGTGCTGGCGCGCCTCCATCCGCGGGCCGACGCCGCGGCCCTCGCCCACTGGGCGGAGCACGCGTTGCGGCGGCTTCCGGACGGGCGCTACGAAGCCAAGCTCGACCCGGCGTTCCTGCGCCCCAAGAGTTCATCCGATCCGGTGAACCGCCGTGACTTCGACCGCGTGGCCTGGGCCCGACAAGAAGAGGAGCGACTCTGGCGCCATCTCGCCGAAATTCCGTGCCCCACACTGGTGATTCGCGGCGAGCACTCGGATGTGCTCTCGGCCAGAACCCAGGAGCGGATGGTGAACGAGTGGCTCCCCGACGGTCGCGCCGTCACGATCCCCGGCGCCGGTCACGTCGTGATGCTCGACGCCCCGGAAGCCCTGCGCAGAGAATTGGGTGCCTTCCTGCTGGACCCGCCCGCTTGAGGCGCCATCAACTGAGGCGTTACCAATCCCCGAGCTGAGCCGAACGTTCACGGTGAAACGACGGCAAGCCGAGGAAAGCGCGATCGAACAGGACCCGCTTGAACCAGATCTGTACGTCGCACTCCCAGGTAAAGCCGATGCCGCCGTGGGCTTCAACGGAGCTGCGCGCGACCCGCATGGCACCATCGGTGCAGTGGGCTTTCGCAATCGCCGCAGCCCGCTCGGCCTCTTCCGGAATATGATCGAAGGCATGGGCCGCGTACCAGAAGAGAGCGCGTGCCGGCTCGATCTCGACGGCCATATTGGCCAGCTGGTGCTTGAGCGCCTGGAAATGGCCGATGGTCACGCCGAATTGCTCACGGTTCTTGGCGTACTCGACGCTCATGTCCACGAGACGCGAGCCGGCGGAAAACGCGTCGGCAGCGAGCAACACCAGACCGGCGTCGCGAACCCGTGACGCCACCGCCCTGCCGTCGGGCAGGGGTTCGAAGGCGACGCTATCGAATTCAAGGGTGTCGAGTCGCCGCGACCGATCCACACCGCCGAACGGAGACACCTCGATGCCCGCGGCCGATCTCTCGACCAGCACCAGACCCGCTCCGGCCACGCCCACGATGATCACGTCGGCCAGATTCGCGTAGGGGACGTAGAGCTTGCGCCCGGTCAGCTTGCCGTCGATCTTCGCCATCCACTGTTCCGGCTGCCACACTCCGTCGGCTTCGCCCAGGGCGATGGTTCCGATCGCATCGCCGGCGGCAAGACGCGGCAGCCAGTTCTTCTTCTGTTCATCGCTGCCCCCCAGCTGGATCGCCAGCGATGCCAGGGCGTGCCCAAGGAAGGGTCCCGGCACCGCGGCGTAACCGAGGGTCTCGGCGACCAGGGCGAGATCGATGACCTCGAGTCCCGCCCCACCGTAATCCTCGGAAATGTGGAGCCCCCCGATGCCCAGCTCGATCATCCCCTTCCAGAGAGCCGGATCGAAGCCCGTGTCCCCTTCGAAGATTTCCCGCACCACCGAAACCGGGCATTCTTTTTCGAGGAACTGCGAAACCGTCTGCTGAAGCAGCTGCTGCTCTTCCGAAAGATCGAAGTTCATTTGCCCGAGCCCTTCTGTGCATAGGCGTCGCGCGGTAGCCCCAATCCGCGTTCGCCGATCACATTGCGTTGGATATTGGCCGTACCGCCCGCCACGGCGATTCCGAGTGAGTACATGTACTGCGAGATCCAGCCGCGACTGCCCCGCGGAATCCGCCCCATCTCCCGGTCGGCGAGCGGGTCGAGCAGCCCTTCATCGTCCAGCAGATCCAGTGCGATGTTCGCGACTTCGTGACCGATGTTCGTGGAAATCAGCTTGTTCATCGTCTGGAGCACGCCGGGACTGTCGCCCCGGGCGTTGGCGGTGAGCTGCCGGTAGCCGGAGTACTCGTGGGCGCGCACGAAACCCTCGAGGGCCCCCAGTCGCTGTCGGATCTCGGGATCTTCGATCGCCGGTCGGCCGTCGCGCTGGGTATTCTTGGCCAACTGAAGGAGTCCGGCGAACGTCGCAACAGACTGGGCGGCGGCTCCGATCGAGTTCCGCTCGTGCTTGAGGGTGGTTCGCGAAATGATCCAGCCCTCGCCGCGCTTGCCGACCATCCAGTCCTTGGGAGTGCGCGCATCGGTCAAGAACACCTGGTTGAAGTCCGAGCCGCCGGTCATCTGGCGCAGCGGAGTCACCTCGATCCCCGGCTGTTTCATCGGAATCAGGAGATACGAGATCCCGGCGTGCTTGGACGCGTCGGGTTCGGTGCGGCACAAGCAGAACATGTAGTCGGCCCGCTGTGCGCCGGTGGTCCAGATCTTCTGGCCGTTGATGACCCACTCGTCGCCGTCGAGTTCCGCCCGCGTCTGAAGGGAAGCGAGGTCACTTCCGGAACCCGGCTCACTGTACCCCTGACACCATTTCACCTCTCCCCGGACCGTCGGCGGAACGAACTTCTCGCGCTGCCACTCCTCCCCCTTTTCGAGGAGGGTCGGCACCAACATCATGGTTCCGATTCCCTGCACATCCCCCGGTGCCCGTGCGCTGGAGAATTCTTCGCGAATGATCGTGGCCCGGATCTCATCGGCGGGCTGCTCGGAGCCGCCGTATCTGCTGGGAATCGAGCGCGCCAGATAGCCGTGCTCGACGGCTTGTTTCCGGAAGCGAGATCGGGCGTCGTCGCTCGACCTATCCCCTTCGGCCCAGTTCGAAGCCAGAAAGCCGCGCACTTCCTCGCGGAACTCCTCGTATTCCTTGCCGTAACTCAGATCCATCGGGGCCTCCGGGAGAAAAACTGGGGCCCATTATAACCGGGTATCCGGTGTTGGGGCCCTCGCGGGGCCCGCTTCAAGTCGGAGCGCGAAACTTCCGAGACATTCGGTAGGAGTAGCATCCCCCGTGCGCCGACTACTCGAGCAGACGCCCCAGGAATTCGCAGACCGACTTCGGAAGGCCGGGCGACCCCGAGCCTACGTCGTAAGAGCCGAAACCGGCGGCTACCGGCCCTCACACCCGTCGCTCGACGAGCTGGCCGACTATCTGGCAAACGGGTGCACGGACTGCGCCGGCCACGAGGGCTTCTTCTTCGAAGTGGGTCACGAGACGGGCGCGCTCCACGGCGTCTGTCTGCACAAGACCGTCCGCGGCCAGGCCCAGGGAGGTCTGCGGTACTGGCCCTACGCCTGCATGGATGACTTTCTGCGCGACGGGCTGCGCCTCTCGCGCGGTATGACCCGAAAGAGCGCGTTGGCCGGACTCCACTGGGGCGGCGGGAAGGGACTGATCGCCCGCGATCCGGGCGAGGCCTACCGCGACCCCGATTTCAGGCGCCAGCTCTATCGCGAGTACGGATCCTTCGTGAGCTCGCTGCGCGGCTGCTACGTCACGGCGGAAGACGTGGGAACCACACCCATCGACATGGTCGAGGTCTTCCGCAACACGCGATTCGCAACCAGTGTACCGCCCGAGCTGGGCGGGGCCGGCAATCCGTCGCCGATCACGGCGGCGGGTGTCGTCTGCGCCATGGACGCGGCTCTCGAGTTTCTCGACCTCGGTTCGCTCTCGGGAAAAACCGTCGCCATGCAGGGAACCGGCCACGTCGGCTCTGCGATGATTCCGATGCTGTTCGAGAGGGGTGTAGAGCGGATCGTGGCCAGTGAGATTTCTGCCGAACAGCGCTGGGCGCTGGAAAGCGCCTATGAAGGTCAGCCCCTCGAGATGCGGGCGGCGCTACCCGGAGACTCCGAGATCCTGGCCGAACCCTGCGACATTCTCGCGCCCAACGCGCTCGGAGCGATTCTCGATCCCAAGAGCATCGCGTCCATCCAGGCGCGCATCGTGTGCGGCGCGGCGAACAACCCCCTGGTCGACGACGAACGCGATGGACGCGACCTCCACGATCGCGGAATCACCTTCGTCCCGGATTTCGTGGCGAATCGGATGGGTATCGTCTGTTGTTCCAACGAGCAGTACGGACACGTGAGCGATGATCCGATGGTGCGCCGCCACCTGGACCGATCGTGGCCGGGCGGCATTCACCTTACGGTGCAACGAGTGCTCGAAGCCGCATGCGGTTCCGATACCACTCCCATCGGGTCGGCGAACCGATTGGCGGACGAACTCGCCGAAGAGCCCCATCCGCTGTGGGGCCATCGTTCCCGCGAGATCATCCGCTCGCTCGTCAATGACCGATGGGAAGACGGGGAGCCCTAGCGATTCATAGGATGATGAATAGTGCGGGCTACTGGACGCGATATACGCCCAGGAGCCAGCGGCGAAGATTCTCCGCCTCCGCCGAGGTCTTCCGACCTCGACAGGTGTCCGGCCCATACAGACGGGCCGCCGCCTCCAGCAGGATCAGCGCCTGGGCGGGTCGGCGATCGGCGCGCAGCAACGAAGCCACGATCCTCAGAACATCGGCCAGATGTTCGTCCATGCCCACCGCCTCACGGGCTTCGTTCGCCGCCTGATACCGCGATATGCGGCGTGTGCGAAACGCCGCCTCGAGTCCCAGCCGCCGGAAGGTCAGGTTCACGACGAGGGCTTGTTGATAGGCCGCGATGGCCTCAGCGAGATCGATGTAGGGGAGCACGTCGCTTCTGGGGTCTCCCGTGCGGAATACCCGTCGGCGCATCGCTTTCACGATCCGGGCGCTGGACCGATCGAGTCGCGTCCCGCCTCCCGTCGGGTTCATCAAGGAGTCCAGATCCTCCACCACGTGCATGGCGCCATAGAGATGCAGGATCTCGTGCACCAGCACGCGGCTCTGGGATTGCTCCGGCTCGAGCCGCACCATCATCCGGCGGCCGAGAAACTGGGCCAGACCCTTTTTGCGCAGGCCCGAGCGATGGGGAAGAGGCCGCTCCGTAAAGCCCAGTTGTATTCCCGGGCGTTTCCCGGGACGCAGGCTCCGGGCAAGCGCGGCGTCGATCGCGTCGAGACGGTTTGGCACCTGAGCCGACGGAAAGCCGCCGATCCAGACGGGAACGAATTGGATCTCGAGAATCCGGCCCAGAGAGGCGGACGCTTTGGCAAGAAGGCTGCGCAGACGGAAACGCCAGCCCGCCCGGGCACGGATGGTCTCGTCGGCATAGACGTGGACCTCCACGACGTGACGATCGCGCCAGTCGTCATCGAGAGCGGCCAGTCGGCGGATGGCCACTCGGGCCGACGGAGGATCGAGATCGAAGAGCCAGACCGCCAGCTCGAGCTGACCGACAGCCTCTTTCTGCCGGCCGGCGCGCGCCATCACTTCGGCCCCACGCACCAGAGCCCACGGGTCGTAGGGATGGGCTGCGGCCATGCGCAGTACCTGCTCCGAAGTCCGATCTTTTTGGCGAGGCGCGGCACCCGTCAACGCCGCCAACCCGGAATGCACGTCGACTCGATCCGGATCGCTGACGCGAGCGCGATAGAGGTGCGCGAGGGCGGATCGGACATTTCCCTGACTCCGGTCGATCTTCGCAAGAGCGACCCGTGCGTCCACAGCCTCGGGGTCGAGTGCGACGGCCCGATCCAGATAGGTGCGGGCCGTCGCGAGTTCACCTCGCGACAGCGCCACCAGCCCGAGGCCGGTCGACCCCAGCGACGATTTCGGGTTTGACTGGGCGACCCGCTCGAAGCGCTGTTCGGCGAGGTCAAGTTCGCCCCGACCCAGGGCCTCATGGGCCAGGCGCACGAGCTCGAGCGACGGTGGCGCCGGCGGGCGCGACGCGTCGATTTCCGGTGGCGGACCCGCGCAGGCGGCGAGACCGACCCATGCCAGTCGCGAGAGAGCCCAACCCAATCCGCGACGAGTTCGGGCCAGGTCGAGGCGGGCGCGAGGTCCGCTCAGTCGCCTTCGGCGAGTGCGCGAGAGATCAAGGTCGACTGCTCGGCCTTGTGAACCCGCATCGAGCCCACCGCGGGGCTTGCGCTCGCCGGGCGGCCCGCGTAGGTCAGCTTGCGCTTGGATCCCGCAAGCGCCGATAGCCTTTCCCTCACGAAGGTCCACGCGCCCATGTTGGCGGGCTCTTCCTGAGCCCAGACGATGCGTGCGGCTCGGGGAAAGGATTCGAAGCAAGAACGGATCTCCGACTTTGGCCACGGGTAGAGTTGCTCGATTCGAATCAGCGCCACGGGGCCGGCGGCACCGGCGTGGCGCCGCTCGCGCTCCGCGAGCAGTTCGTAGTACAGCTTGCCACTGCAAAACACCACCCGCCGCACCGCCTCGGGAGAAGCCGCGGCCAGCGGGTCGCCGAGTACGGGCTGGAACCCCCCCGAAGCCAGGTCCTCGACGCGCGACGTCGCCTGGGGCATGCGCAGCAAGCTCTTCGGCGAAAACACGATGAGCGGCACTCGATAGCTCCGCCGCATCTGCCGCCGCAGCACGTGGAAGTACTGGGCGGGAGTCGTGCAGTTGACTACCTGCAGGTTGTCGTCAGCGCAGGCCTGGAGGAAGCGCTCCACCCTGGCGCTCGAGTGGTCGGGGCCCTGCCCTTCGAAGCCGTGTGGCAGCAGCATCACCAGACCACTCATTCGCTGCCACTTGACGTGGGCCGAGCAGATGAACTGGTCGATGATCACCTGTGCGCCATTCACAAAGTCACCAAACTGGGCCTCCCAGATCGTGAGGGTGGTGGGATCCGCAAGGGTGTAGCCGTACTCGAATCCGAGGACCGCCGCTTCGGAGAGCATGCTGTCGTAGACCTCGAATCGGGCCTGGGACGACGAGAGATGAGATAGAGGAATGTATTCTTCCCCGGTTTTCTGGCTGACGATCGAGGCATGGCGGTGGCTGAAGGTGCCGCGGGCACTGTCCTGCCCCGAGAGCCGCACCGGCGTCCCCTCGACCAGCAGCGATGCGAAGGCCAGGGCTTCGGCCATCCCCCAGTCGATCGGCCTGTCCTCGGCGATCATCTTCCGCCTCTTCTCGAGCAGTGCGATGAGCTTGGGATGAGCCGGGAAATCCGGCGGCAGCGACGAGATCTGCTCGGCAAGCTGCGCCAGCCGCTCGATCGGCACCCCGGTCTCGGGCTCCACCTCGGGAGCGGTACGCGATAGACCGGTCCAGGGACCGCCCGGCTCGTAGGGTTCATCGGGCCCCGGCGAGCGAGAGCGAATGACGGTGAGGGCACACTGCAGCTGCGCCTGCAGATCGGCGTCGATCCGATCGACGTCCGCGCGGCTCAGCACGCCGAGGTCGATGAGTTTCTCGGTGTAGATCTTTCGCACCGGATCGGTGTTGCGAATCTTCTGGTACATCAGCGGCTGCGTGAAGCTCGGCTCGTCTCCTTCGTTGTGACCGTGGCGCCGATAACAGACCAGGTCGATCACCGCATCCTCACCGAAACGCTGCCGGTAGTCCATCGCGAGCTTCGCGCAGTGAACGACGGCTTCGGGATCGTCGCCGTTGACGTGAAAGATCGGGATCTGAATCATCTTGGCGACGTCGGTGGCATAGAGCGTCGATCGCGCCGAGGCGGGAGAGGTCGTGAAGCCGATCTGGTTGTTCACGATCACGTGGATCGTTCCGCCCGTCGTATAACCCACCAGACCCGCCAGGTTCAGCGTCTCGGCCACGATTCCCTGACCCGCGAAAGCGGCATCACCGTGAATCAGGATGGGGACGATGGCTCGACCGTCGAGATCTCCGGCGCGCCGCTGCTTTGCCCGGACCCGGCCTTCGACGACCGGACCTACGGCCTCCAGGTGCGAGGGGTTCGCGGTCAGCGAGAGGTGGACGCGCTCGCCGGTCTTGACCTCGCGATCGTTGGAGTAGCCCTTGTGGTACTTCACGTCGCCGGAGCCGAAGGGGCTGTTGATCAGCGGGTTGTCCTCGAACTCGGAGAAGATCGATTCGAGGGACTTCCCGAGGATGTTGGACAGGACGTTCAGGCGACCCCGGTGGGTCATGCCGATCACGAGTTCGACGATTCCGTATCCGGGTGCACCCTCCACCATGGTATCGAGGAGCGGGATCAGCGATTCGGCGCCCTCCAGGGAGAAGCGCTTCTGCCCGATAAATTTCGTGTGGAGAAATCGCTCGAAACCATCGGCCGCGGCGATTTTCTCGCGAATCGAGAGCCGTTCGGCGGAATCGAGCTGGGGTCGGTTCCGGGCCTCCTCCATCTGGCTCTGCAACCAGACCCGGCGACCCGGATCCTGGACGTGGGTGAATTCGATGCCGATCGTCCCGCAGTAGGTCGCCCTGAGACGGGCGAGAATCTGTCCCAGGGGCTGAACTTCTCCCCCGGGCAGGTCGCCGGCCAGATACGGGCGATCGAGGTCTTCGTCGCCGAAGCCGTAGTGGGCCGGGTCGAGCTCGGGAAAGTCATCGGAACGCTTGCCCAGGGGATCCGTGTCGGCGGCTCGATGCCCGCGGGCTCGAAACGCGTGGATCAGGCGCAGAACCCGGGCGTGCTGTTCGGCGCGAGGAATGGGAATTTCGGCACCGGCCCCGGCTTGAGAGCCGGTAGCCGAGAGCGGCCTCGCTGAAGCGGTCGGAATCTCGCTCGACTCCGGCTCCGGCTCGAAAAGGCTCGCCCAGCTCGAATCTACGGACCCGCGATCGACCTCGTAGCGACAACGGATCTCTTCGACGAGCGCGGCGTTGACACCGAATCC
The DNA here is from genome assembly GCA_036447375.1 of Myxococcota bacterium. Lineage (GTDB taxonomy): Bacteria > Myxococcota_A > UBA9160 > UBA9160 > SMWR01 > JACZXC01. The sequence continues at coordinate 5,143 of JAZFUU010000116.1, read as the reverse complement.
GATCAGATCGTCGCGGATTCGATCCCCCTGGTGGTCGCTGGAATCTCCGGAACCTGATTCCAGCGGGAGATCAGAGGGCGGTGGTCTCCCCTCTTGGTCCATCTGCGGATTCCATGCTCCTCGCCGGGCAACCCGGCGTGACAGGTGTGAGTGCAGCTACTGTTTTCATCGGCTTGCGTCGACTTCGCCTCAAGCCAAAAGCACGCGGGCCACCGACGGTGCCCGTCGGCCCCAACGCGACCGGTTACACTCCGATCCGGTGCCCCTGGGTCCCCGCTTCGACGCCGCGTTCTTTGCCCGCCCATGCCTCGAGGTGGCGCCGGATCTCGTGGGAGCAACTCTCGTCCATCGCCTCGCGGACGGAGTCCGCCTCGTGGGCCGGATCGTGGAGGTGGAGGCGTATCTGGGCGACGGATCCGATCCCGCCTCCCACTCTCACAGAGGCAAGACGCTTCGCAACTCGGTGATGTTCGGACCTCCTGGGCACCTTTACGCGTATCGCTCCTATGGAATTCACCTCTGCGCAAATGTCGTCTGCGAGCCCCGCGGACACAGCGCCGGGGTGTTGTTTCGGGCGCTGGAGCCGCTCGAAGGAGCCGTGCGCATGCGGCGACTCCGGGGCCTGCCCCCCGACGCCCCCGAACGCGCAATCGCCAGCGGTCCGGGTCGGTTGACCCAAGCCCTGGCGATCACCCTCGAGCACAACGGGGAAAGCCTGCTCCGCGGCGCCCTCAACCTGCGTCAGGCCGCCTCCGACGATCCGCGACCCGAGGTCGACACGAGCCCCCGCATCGGCATTCGTCGGGGCACCGGGTTTCTGTATCGCTTCTACGCCCGAGGCAATGCCTGCCTGAGCCGCCGCGAACGCTAGAAATCGGTGGCGAAGTCCCGAAGCCCGAACGCGAGGCCCGACTAGGAAGGAAGATCCAGGATCACCGGCTAGCGCGAGGCGAGCCGCAGCCTCGCCGTGCGGGTCCAAGGCCGAAGGCCGCGGAAGTAGATCGGACGGGCCCGCCGATAACCCGCCGAGCTAAGAAGGAACTTTCATACCGCGTTGGACCGCGGGACGCGCGCTGACGCGCTCGACCCAACGCACCACCCGCGGCAACGCCATCAGCGCGGGCGCCTTCAGTCCGTGCATCGGCGCCATCCAGCCGTAGTGCATGATGTCGCCGATCGAGTACTCCCCGGCCAGGTAGGGACGATCGTCGGAGAGAATGCGATCGAGCACGCCGACCAGGCGCGTCACCTCGCCGCTGAAAATCTCGATCCAGCGAGCATCGCGCTCGCCCTCGGGACGCCGCAGACCTTGGGCCAGTCGCCCCAGATTCGGTCCCAACCCTCCCGTCTGAAAGAAGGCGTGTTGGATCGCCGCCATGCGTCCCTTCGTATCCGAGGGCAGGAGACCGCCGTACTTTTCCGCCAGGTGCAGCAAGATGGCGCCCGACTCCCAGATCACGAGGCCGTCGTCGTCGATCACGGGGATCTTGTGATTCGGCGTGAGGGCCAGAAAATCGGGAGTCGGATGGTCATCGGAGCCGATCTCGACCCGCGTCACTTCGTAGTCGAGGCCGAGTTCTTCGAGCGCGATGGAAGCCTTGCGCCCGTTGGGCGTGGCCGCCGTGTAAAGTCGGATCATCGCAAGTTCTCCTAGATGAGTTTCTCGATCTCGGCCTCCGCGAAACCCACCTCGCGGAGAATCTCGCGCGCATCGCCGTGCAGCGGTGAGGATGCCCGGGACACGCCCAACTTGGCCCCCTCGATCCGAAAGGGCGGAGCGACGGTTTCGAAACGACCCGCCGTCGCGTGCTCGATCTCCTGGATGAAGCCCAGTTCGCGGAGTTCGGGATCCTCGACAGCCTCGTCCACCCGATTGACCGGGGCCCAGATCAATCCCGCCGTGTCGAGCACCGACGCCCACTCGTCGAGTCGGCGCTCGGAGAACGTCGCTTCGAGTTCGAGGACCAGCTCGTGGCTGTTCGCGTTTCGCTTCCACGCGTCCTCGAATCGCGGGTCGCTGCGAAGCTCCGGGCGACCGATGGCATCGCAGAGTCGCGGCCAGTAGCGATCGGGTTCGATCATCACCAGCAAGAGCCAGCGATCCCCCGCGACGGGGTAGCTGTTCCACAGCGGATTCGGCGGACGGCGACGGTCGTGTCGCTTGGCGGGCTCCCTCGTTACCAGCGCGTTGGCCACGTCCGTGCCCAGGATGTGAAGGCCCGTCTGGATCAGAGACACATCCACGTACTGGCCCTTGCCGGTGGAGTCGCGCAGGCGCATGGCACAGAGAAGGCCACAGACCAGGTTCACCGCCGCAGCGTGGTCCCCCACGGCGGGACGTTGCAGGGACGGCGGCACTCCCTCGTCGCGCATCGTGTCCATCATTCCGGTTCGCGCCCAGTAGGCTGTGTAATCGAAGGCGGGCCAGTTCTCCCGCTTGCCACCGTGCCCGTAGCCACTGATCCCGCCCACCAGAAGCGTCGGGTGCCGCGCCAGCAAGGTCTCATGATCCAAGCCGAACTTGACCCGCCGCGCGGGCAGGAGATTCGTGATGAAGATCTCCGCGCCATCGATCAAGCGCAGCAACGCCTCTCGCGCCTCGGCCCTGGTGAGATCCAGCGCGATCGACCGCTTCCCCTTGTTGTCCATCTGGAAGGGGGGGCTCTCGGGAAAATCACAGTCGTAGCCCGAGAATTGCGGACGACCGTGGCGGTAGATCTCGCCGTTGGGAATCTCGACCTTGATCACATCGGCGCCGAGATCCGCAAGTAGGGCCCCGGCAGCCGGAACCGCCACGAAGTGCGCGACTTCCACGACGCGAACGCCTGCGAGGGGGGCATCCATGGCAAGAGATTCTCCTAGGGTGACGGCGTCAGAATCGCGAGTACGACCAGGCGCTCGCTTCCCGTATTCCGAATTCCATGGGCCACACCTTCCGGGGCGACGAGCATGATTCCCGCCGCCATCGGAATTTCCCGATCTTCCAGCAGAAACAAGCCGCGACCGGTGAGCACCTGATACACCTTGTCCATTCCTGCGTGGGAATGGAGCGGGTGCTCCTGCCCGGGCTCGAACGCGTTCAGACCCACCATGACGCGTTCGGAACGAAACAGAGTGGCCTTGCCCATCTTCTGCGGATCGAAGACGGCGTGCTCTTCGGGACGAATGGCGGCGGGGTGTTCCACGTTGCTCCTTGTCCGACTTCCGGTTCGCTCCAGTCTGGATACCCGTCGGACCCGAGTCGGATCTCCGTGGGCTCCCGGTCAGCCGTCGGATTGCATGGTATCGCGCCGCCCGAGTGGTGTCTGCGCGCTCAGACACGCGCACCGGCCTGCGGCCGTCGGTCCATCGAAGTAGACTCCTGGGCGAGGAGTTGCCCGTGTCCGATCTCTCACCCCGCGATGGAGTTCCGGAGAGCATTCCCCGCGCTCGGGCCACTCCTGCAAGCATGCCCAGGGCGATCTTCCGTCTGATGCGACCGACCCAATGGGTGAAGAATCTTCTGTTGTTCGCCGCCCTGGTCTTCGCCAAGAAGCTCTTCGCGGCAGACGCCCTGGCCCTGTCGATCCTGGGCTTCGTGGGTTTCTGCTTGGCTTCCTCCTCCGCCTACGTCGTGAACGACCTGCTCGATGCCGAGCGGGATCGGCTGCACCCCGACAAGCGCCATCGTCCCATCGCAGCGGGTGTCGTATCACCGAGCGTGGCAACGGGGCTGGCCGCGGTGCTCACGATCGCCGCCCTCGCGCTCTCCTTCTGGATCGGGCCCCGCTTCGGCATCGCGGTGTCGATCTATCTGGCGATGACCCACTTCTACTCCGCCGTCGGCAAGGGGATCGTCATTCTCGACGTGATGTTGGTCGCCTCGGGCTTCGTCGTTCGGGCCGTGGCCGGCGCCCTGGCGATCGACGTCCCCTCTTCGGATTGGTTCATCGTGTGCACCTTGTTTTTGGCGCTTTTCCTGGCGCTATCCAAGCGCAAGGCCGAAATGGCCGCCCTCGACGAGGCTGCGGCCCGCGTCCGGCCGGTGTTGAAGAGCTACACGAAATCCTCTCTCGACGCCTACACCGCGACCTCGATGTCCGCTGCTCTCATCAGTTACGTGCTCTACGTCTTGGACATTCAGAAGCAGCCCGACGCCGACTTTTCCCTGCTGTGGCTGACGGTACCCTTCGTTCTGTTCGCATTGTTTCGGTACCACCTTCTGGTGGAAACCCGTGGTTACGGAGAGAAGCCCGAAGAGGTGGCTCTCCTCGACCGTCCGTTCCAGGTCTGTCTCCTCGGTTTCGCCCTCGCGGCCATCGTGGCTCTCTACTTGAGCTGACGGAAGCATGGCCCGATCGCGCGCCAAATCTCTCGCCGACTTTGTGAACGCGGCGCTGTCGCGCATCGACGAAATCTCGCTGCAGGAGACCCGACGCCTGCTGGAGGTCCCCGACCGCGAAGGCTGGCACATCGTCGATGTGCGCGAGCCCGACGAGTTCGCGGCGGGTCGGATTCCCGGCGCGCGGAACATTCCACGGGGTTTTCTCGAGGTGCGCGCCGACCTCGATCACGCCAAACGCGATCCCTGGCTGGAAGACCGCACTCGCAAGCTCGTACTGTACTGCGGGGGCGGAAACCGCAGCGCGCTAGCGGCCCAGACCCTTCAGGAAATGGGATTCGAGACAATCGTCTCCATGGCCGGCGGATTCAGCGGCTGGACGCGGTGCGATTATCCCGTGGAGCCCTGACCCTCGCCCTCGCTCTCGCCCTCGCTCAGGATCGCTTCGATGATCCGCTCCGGACACTCCATCGGCACAAAGTGGCCGGATTCGACGTCGACGACGCGCGCGTCGGGCATGCGCGCGGCGAGGCTCGCGAAATGCTCGCGCGGGAAGTCACCGCGAGCGGCCCACAGGATCAGGGTTCGGGCGGCAACGCGAGGGGCCAGGTTCCAGGATTCGCTGCTCACCCCCTGCTCGAAGATCGTGGCTTCGATTTCGCCCGAACATTTGAGCTCGACCTGTCCGTCGGGTCGGTCACGCAGGCCCTCCGCCAGATATAGATCCAGCGCCCGCGGGCGCCAGCGCTCGAACATCGTCTTCTTGGACCACCGCTCCCGAGCCGCCGATCGATCGGGCCATACCTGCCGCCGCTTGCGCGC
>JAZFUU010000115.1:0-10625 GCA_036447375.1 Myxococcota bacterium | reverse complement strand
TTTCATGTCCTCGACGGAATCGATGGCGACCCCGGCCTTGCCCACATCGCCCACGACCCGGGGATGATCCGAGTCGTAGCCCCGATGGGTCGCGAGATCGAAGGCCACCGAGAGGCCCTTCTGCCCCGCCGCGAGGTTGCGCCGATAGAAGGCGTTCGACTCCTCCGCGGTCGAGAATCCGGCGTACTGTCGAATCGTCCATGGACGGTTGGCGTACATGGTCGCCTTGGTACCGCGCACATAGGGTGGAAATCCGGGAAGGCTATCGATGAACTCGAGATTCTCGAGGTCGGCAGCGGTATACAGGGACTTGATCCGCAGGCCCTCGGGCGTTTCCCAGACGAGCTGGTCGGGATCGCCGCCGCGGAGCTCGCTGCGGACCCGTTCACTCCAGGCCTCGAGGTCCGGGCGCCCCTCGCGATCACGACTCATTCAGAATCTCCTGAGAATCCCAAAACGTACCCGGTTCGGCGGGATGCGGCACGCGAGCGGGCTCGTCACATGGCCCGGCGATAGCGACCACCCACCTCGAATAGCGCGTTCGTGATCTGGCCGAGACTCGCCACCTTGACCGTCTCCATCAGCTCCGCGAAGACATTTCCATCCTCATGGGCCACCTGGGCGAGACGCTCGAGCGCGTCGGGCACCCGTGCGGCGTGGCGCGTATGAAACGCGCGAAGACTCGCAAGCTGCGCCTGCTTCTCCGAGTCGCTCGAACGCATCAGCTCGGGAGATTGTGTCTCGGCTTCCGGCTTCGGATTCTCGAAGGTGTTGACTCCGATGATCGGCAGCGCTCCCGAGTCTTTGAGGGTCTCGTAGTGAAGGCTTTCGTCCTGGATCTTTCCCCGCTGGTATCCGGTCTCCATGGCGCCGAGCACCCCACCACGCTCGGACAAACGCTCGAATTCCAACAGCACGGCCTCTTCCACCACATCGGTGAGCCGCTCCAGCGCATAGCTTCCCTGGGCGAGGTTCTCGTTTCGACTCGTACCCAGCTCGCGTTGAATGATCAGCTGTATCGCCAGAGCTCGGCGAACCGACGCCTCGGTGGGCGTGGTGAGGGCCTCGTCGAATGCGTTGGTGTGGAGGCTATTGCAGTGGTCCTGGAGAGCCATCAACGCCTGGAGGGTGGTACGAATGTCGTTGAACGACATCTCCTGGGCATGAAGCGACCGGCCCGAAGTCTGAATGTGGTACTTGAGCTTTTGACTGCGCTCGGAGGCGCCGTAACGCTCCCGCATCGCCACCGCCCAGATGCGCCGAGCCACCCGGCCGATCACGGCGTATTCGGCATCGAGACCGTTGCTGAAAAAGAAGGAGAAGTTGGGCGCGAAGGCGTCGACCTCCATTCCGCGGCCGGCGTAGTACTCGCAGAAGGTGAAACCATTGGCCAGGGTGAAGGCCAGCTGGGTAATCGGATTCGCACCGGCCTCGGCCATGTGGTAGCCCGATATCGACACCGAGTAGAAGTTCTTCACTTCGTTCTCGATGAACCAGGCCTGAATGTCTCCCATCATCCGAAGCGAGAAGTCCGTCGAAAAAATGCAGGTATTCTGCGCCTGATCTTCCTTCAGGATGTCGGCTTGCACGGTGCCGCGAACCTGGGTCAGCACCTCGGCGCGAATGCGAGCGTAGGTCTCCGTGTCCACCACCTCGTCTCCCGAAACCCCGAGTAGGGCGAGACCCAGGCCGTCGTGGCCCTCGGGAAGTGTGCCCGCGTAGACGGGAAGCTTCCGCGAGGCGAGCTCGGCCCGGACGGCTTCGAGTCGACCGGTCTGTCGCAGGTACTTCTCGACGCCCTGGTCGATGGCGGCGTTCAGGAAGAAGGCCAGGACCGTGGGCGCCGGACCGTTGATCGTCATCGACACCGAGGTGCTCGGGCTGGCGAGGTCGAACCCCGAATACAGCTTCTTGGCGTCGTCGACACTGCAGATCGAAACACCCGAGTTTCCGACTCTGCCGAAAATGTCGGGGCGCGCGTCGGGGTCCCGTCCGTAGAGGGTGACCGAGTCGAAGGCCGTCGAGAGCCGCGCGGTGGTCTGATTGCGGGAGACGTAGTGGAAGCGCCGATTCGTCCGCTCGGGCCCCCCTTCGCCGGCGAACATCCGTGTCGGATCTTCGCCCTCGCGTTTGAACGGGAACACCCCGGCGGTGAACGGGAATCGCCCCGGAAGATTCTCGAGGCGGAAGTAGCGGACGAGTTCACCCCAGTCCCGGGTCGTCGGAACCGCGACCTTGGGGATCCGGGTCTGGGCCAGGGTTTCGCTGTGGTTCTCGACGGAGATCTCGCGGCCGCGGACCGTGTAGCTCTGGTGCTCGGACTGATAGCCCGCCTGGGTTTCGGGCCAGGCGCACAGCTGATCGCGCTCGGAAGCTCCGAGGGTCGCGATCACTTCGTTGTAGCGGCGACCCAGGGCCTCTACGGCGGGGTCCGCGGCGCCGGCGAGATCGGCTTCGGCGAGACTTTCGGGGGTCTCGCGGGTTCCCGTGCCGAATTCGCCGAGTACGCGAGAAAGGGCGTAGGCCGCGCCCGCCCGCTCGGACTGGAGCTTCGTCTCATCGCGCCAGTGGCGGACCGTCTCGGCAATCTCCGCGAGATAGCGCGAGCGCTGGGGCGGAATCAAACCACGGGATTCGGTCGGGGACGGGGCCCCGGAACGGCTCGGGCGCGCCGCCACGGCGATCGCCGACGCTTCTCCAAAGAGCTGGCGGCTCAGCGCCTGATGAAAGCGATCCATTCCGGGGTCGTTCCACAGACGCGCGACGATCGGGAATACGGGAACCTCCGCATCCGCCCCGTCGAAGTCGGGTCGGTTGCGGCGCCACTGCCTTCGAACATCGCGCAGGGCGTCCTCGGCGCCGTACCGGTCGAACTTGTTGAGCGCCGTGAAGTCGGCGAGGTCGATCATGTCGATCTTCTCGAGTTGGGAGGCGGCGCCGTATTCCGGCGTCATCACGTAGACCGATACGTCGGTGAGGTCGGTCACCTCGGAGTCGCTCTGGCCGATGCCCGCGGTCTCGAGAAGAATCAGGTCAAAATCGGCGGCCTGTAGCACTCGAATCGCGTCGGCCACGGTCCCCGAGAGGGAACGGTGCACCCGACGCGTCGCCAGGGAGCGCACGAATATCCCCGGACCGTGGATCGAGTTCATGCGGATGCGATCGCCGAGGAGCGCCCCGCCGGAACGACGTCGCGTGGGATCGACGAGCAGCAGCCCGATGCTGCGATCGGGAGTTTCGATTCGAAAGCGCCGGACGATCTCGTCCACCACGCTGGACTTGCCCGAGCCACCGGTCCCCGTAAAGCCCACCACCGGAGCTCGTGACCGGACCCGGCGCCGATCGAGTTCCTCGCGCAACGCACGCGTGGCATCGCGATCCTCCGACTCTTCGAACCATGTCACCAGTCGCGCGATCGCGGCGGGCTCATCGGGAGACAATCGTGCGACTCCATCGGTTGCGCTCTCGAGGTTCGATGGCACGCACTCATCGAGCAGCGAACGGATCATGCCGGTCAATCCCAGACGGCGGCCGTCTTCGGGAAAAAAGATCCGAGCGACGCCGTAGGCCTGAAGCGCCTGGCCCTCCTCCGCCGTGATCGTTCCGCCGCCCCCGCCGTAGACGCGCACGTGGGCAGCCCCGGCCTCGGCCAGACCGTCGACGAGATAACGGAAGTAGTCCATGTGCCCGCCCTGGTAGGAAGAAACGGCGACGGCATGGGCGTCTTCCTGGACCGCGGCCGCGACGATCTCCCCCACCGAACGATCGTGCCCCAGGTGAATCACCTCGGCGCCCTGGGCCTGGAGCAACCGGCGCATGATGTTGATGGCCGCGTCGTGACCATCGAACAGCGAGGCCGCGGTGACCACGCGCACGCGGGCGCGCGGTCGATCCAGCCCGATCGCGGTGGCGGGTGCAAGGGTCATCCGATGCGCCTCATTCCTTCGATTTCTTCTCGATGCCGCCGAGCCGATTCAGATGATCCGCTACATGGTGTCGATAGCTCTGGATCTCGCCGCGCAGAGTTTCCAGTTCGGAGATCCGCCCCCCCACTTCCCCGACGTGTCGGCCCAGGTGCAGGTCGAGACGCTCCAGCATCGCGCGCGTCGACCCGCCGATGGCGTAGACGAGGCTGAGCTCCTTCACTTCGGCCAGGGACAAGCCCAGCGCCTTGAGCCGCTGGATGAAGCGCAGGCGTTCGATCTCATCGGCGCCGTAGACGCGGCGGCCCCCGGCCCTTCTACGCACATTCGGCAGAAGGCCCAACTCTTCGTAGTAGCGGACGGTTCGGGCGGAGAGCCCGGTGATTTCGGATACCTCGCCAATGGCCTGCAGGTCTTCGGAACTCGAAGTTTGCCAGCTCACGTTAACTGGCTAGCACGTCCCCTCGAACTTGGCAACGCTACTCTCCGGCCCCGAATGAGTGTCCGGGCCGGGCGCGGAACAAAGCAGGAGGGGTGGCGAGCCGCCCTGTCGGCTCTTGGTGTTGCTCTCGGAGTGGCTCTCGGTGTTGCTCTCGGCGTGGGGCTCGCTCTCGGGGCCGGGTCGAGCGAGCCCGCGACCTCGTTCCGCGACGATCTCCAGTACATCGAAGACCCGGCGACGGTCGTCCGCAGCCAGTCCGCTGCCACCCTGCTCGCGATCCAGGGCCGGCATTGGGCGAACGCAGCCAAGGCGGGCATCGCGGCCGCGGGCGCTGCGCTCCTGGCCTGGGGCCTGCTGCTGGTGCATCAGGGCCGGCCTCGAGCTTTCCAGTCGTTGCGCGATGGGATCCTCCTCTGGCTCGGACTGGTCTCCGTCCTCGCCTGGTGCAACTTCTTGCAGTTCCACCATCCGCGATTCGTGCACCCCGCCGACATTTTCCATTACTACATGGGAGCGAAGTACTTTCAGGAACTCGGCTACACGCGACTCTATGAATGCGTAGCCGTCACCGATCTCGAACTGGGTCGGGTGTACGCCGAGAAGAGTCCGAGCATTCGCAACCTCGAAACGAATCAACTCGAGCCCGTCGCGCCCGTTCTCGACGACCCCAACCGTTGTCGGGCGCACTTCAGCGCCGAGCGCTGGAAGGCATTTCGCCGAGATGCCCACGGCTTCCGCAGCCGCCTGCCTTTCCGGGTCTGGAGAAATCTGCGAACCGACCACGGCTACAACGGAACCCCCGCCTGGGGAATTCTGGGGACGACCCTGGCGAGCGTGGGCCCCGCTACACCGGGGCTTCTTCTCGCCCTCGCACTTCTCGATCCACTACTGCTGCTGGCCACAGGGGCCTGCATCCTCTGGGCCTTCGGCTGGAGGGTGTTGTGTGTGGCCGCGATCTTCTGGGGCACGAACTACCCCGCCCAGTTCGGCTGGACCGGGGGGAGTTTCTTGCGCCAGGACTGGCTGGCCGCGACGATCGCGGGAATCTGCTGCCTGAAGCGCGACCGCCCAGCGATGGGCGGGTTCCTGCTGGCCACGGCGGCCGCCCTGCGCGTGTTCCCCGTCCTGCTGCTCGCGGCACTCGCCCTGCAGGCTGCGACCCGCATGCTGCGGCAGCGCCGATGGGTCCTGTCCGTCTCCCATCGGCGCGGCGTCCTGGGTGCTCTGCTCGCCACCGCCACGCTGCTCGGGCTCTCGTCGATCACCGCCGGCGGAATCGGTGCCTGGCCGGCGTTTGTCGCCAACAGCCGGGTCCACCTCGATACGCCCCTGGTGAATCACATGGGGCTGCGGACCGCACTGTCCCACGATCGCGATGCCCGCTCGGAGCTGAGCTTCGATGGCTCGGCCGAGGACCCGTTCGCAGACTGGAAGGCTTCTCGCCACGAGACCTTTGCGGGCCGACGCCTCGTGTACTTCGCCGCAGTATTTGCCTTCGCGCTGCTGCTGGCCCGCGCGACGGTCGACCAGCCCGACTGGGTCACCGCCGTGCTCGGCATCGGTCTGCTCCCCGTCGCCGGCGAGGTGACCGGCTACTACTACGGGATCCTGCTCGCCTTCGCGTTCCTGTGGCACGAGCGACCATCGATCGGTGTCGCCCTGTGCGCCCTCTCCGCTCTTTCCTGGCTATTCGTCGAAACCTTCCACTGGACCGACGAAATCCTCGTGGCGACGAGCCTCGCCGTCGTTGGCCTCGCCGTCCTTGCCCCCGTCGCCATTCTTCGTGGGGAAGTCGTTCGATCTCGACCGTCCTGAATCCGGGGAGCCCGTTCCCCGGTCTCCATCAGACGGGCGTTACGCTGCGACGTTTGGCGGGAAGCGGATCGCGGCGACCGCGGGCCGCCTTCAGGCGCGCCGCGATTTCGTCGCGAAGATCCCCGGGCGGAACCACCGCATCGACCACCAGTTCGCTGGCGAGTCGCTCGATGTCCACGTCCTCTCGGTACTCCGCCCGCAGCTTTTCCTCTTCCAACTCTCGCTCCCCCGGAGGCAGGCCCTGCAGCTTGTTGTAGAACACCGCATTCACGGCCGCCTCGGGACCCATGACGGCGATCATCGCCGAGGGCAATGCCAGGGTCGCCTCGGGATCGAAACCGGGGCCGCTCATGGCGTAGAGCCCGGCGCCGTAGGCCTTTCGCACGATCACGGAAACCCGCGGCACCGTGGCCTCGGAAACGGCCATGATCATTTTCGCACCCGCGCGGATGATTCCCTGGCGTTCCACCTGCTTGCCGATCATGAACCCGGGTACGTCGGCAAGGAACAGCAAGGGCATGCCGAAGGCGTCGCACAACCAGATGAATCGCGCGGCTTTGTCGGCGGAGTCGACGAAGAGCACGCCCCCCTTCACCTTGGGCTGGTTTGCCACCACGCCTACGGAACGCCCATCGATGCGCGCAAAGCCGGTGATCAGTTCGCCGGCGAAGAGTTTCTTGATCTCGAAGAAGGAGTCGGCATCGATGATGCGTTCGATCACCTGACGCATGTCGAAGGGCTTGTTTTCCGCGCTGGGGATCACGCTCTCGAGATCGGAAGCGTCCAACGCGGGCGGGCGAGCCTCGACTTCGGGCAACTCGCTCGAGCCGTTGAGAGGCAGATACCCGAGGTAGGTCCGTGCCGCTTCGATTGCTTCGAGCTCGGTTTGGACCAGAACATCGCCGCAGCCCGACACCGAACAATGCATCCGGGCCCCGCCCATCTCCTCGAGGCTCGTCGTCTGGCCGATCACCATCTCCGCCATTCGCGGCGAGCCGAGGTACATGCTGGCGGCACCCTCCACCATGAACACCACATCGCAGAAGGCCGGAATATAGGCACCGCCGGCCGCCGACGGCCCGAACAGCAGGCACACCTGTGGAATCATTCCCGAGAGGCGACACTGATTGTGGAAGATGCGGCCGGCGCCCCGCCGGCCCGGGAACAGCTGGATCTGGTCGGTAATACGCGCCCCGGCGGAGTCGACCAGATACAGCAGCGGCACGCGCAGCCGCTCGGCTCGCTCCTGAATGCGCAGAATCTTCTCGACCGTGCGCGCGCCCCAGGAACCGGCCTTCACGGTGGAGTCGTTCGCCATCGCGCACGCCGTCCGACCGTCGATCCGGCCGGTACCGGTCACGACGCCGTCCGCCGGCAGGTCGCCGGCCAGACTGTTCGCGAAGGCGCCGTCCTCGATGAAGGAGTCCGCGTCGAACAGGAGTCCCAGACGTTCGCGGCAGAAGATCTTGCCCGCTGCCTCGCCCTTCTCGTGGTATTTGGGATGCCCGCCTCGCCGGATCCGGGCCAGCCTCGCTTCGACCTCGTCGCCTCGCTTCACAAACCCTCCCGTTGGCATCCTCGATCGCCAACTGCTCTTCTCTCGAGAGCACGGCGTCACCCGCGCGAGGGTAGATCTCTATCTCAAACGTCGCCTAGAAAATCTCCGAATGGCCACGAGGCCGAAGAGGCTGAGGCCCAGGAGCAGGGAGGTTCCCGGCTCGGGAATCAGCACCTGGGTTGCGGCGTTGAGGTCAGCAGTGGTGCCATCGAAGAGGCCGTCGCCGTCGAGGAACTGACTGGCGCTGACACCGTCCCACTCGACGAGGTCCTGCTCGCGGAGTGTCAGGCCAGCCAGCGACCCGCCGCCGGTGGATGTCGAGAGCAGCAGGTTTCCGTTTGGAAGGATATCCACGGCATCGACATTTCTCTGGCCGACGGTTCCACCGAAGTTGCTCTGGGGAAAGAAGACGCTCGCTTCCGTCCCCGCCGGCGCTGCGGGATCGTAGAGGACGATGTCTCCATGACCGAAGCTCAAGCCCCCGACCGTCGCGGACGCGGAGGTCGAAAGCAGGAACTTCCCGGCGTCGGGGCCCGATTCGAACAGGAAGAATGCGTCGATGTTCACGGCGCCCGTAAAGTTGCTCTCCCCGAAAAAGATGCTGGCGGAGTCCAGAACCGGATCGTAGAGCACGAGATCGCCGTCCAGGAAGGGCGTCCCATTGATGAAGGACGTTGTGACGGTGGAGAAGATGAATTGGCCATCCGCGCGCCGATGCGCTGCATCGATGTCCTCGAGTCCCGAGAAGACGGTGGCGCCATCGAGGGCCAGGGCCGCCGCTCCCACGTCGAGCAGTGAGTCGGGGCGAACGCTCACGGACCCGAACGGAAGCGGGGGAATGATCAATGCGTCGTCGTTGTACGAAACGACGGTCGTCGCTGTCACCGGCCCCGCGAAGCCGAGCCATATCACCCAGAGTAGAGCTGTCTGCTGCAACATCAATCTCATCGAACCACATCCTCCGTTCACTCAAAAAAAGAGGGGCTACTCCGCGAGGAGTAACCCCTTCCCAAAAAAAGAGGGGCTACTCCGCGAGGAGTAACCCTTCCCGATCGCAATCCAAAGCAAGTTCCGTGCCGAGGGACACAGTATTGAGATATCAACAAGTTACGGCGACTCCGCCGCTGGGGAATGGAACTCCTTTTCACAAAAAGTGAAAACTCGTGCTCCGGATCGGGCTCCTTTCCCCTCGGGGGGGGGCAAGTTCCGGTACTACCCGCAGTCTGTCCATTCCTGGACGAGCCCATCGGATTGCGGGGTTCACGCCACACCGGATCGCGAAAGCGCACGGGTGAAACCCGTTTCCTTGCCACCTCTTGGCTTCGGCAGCCACTTCCCCTCGTAGACCTCGGGAGGAGAGGGCTCATGGCGATTCTGGAGACGGACGAGCGCGGTCGCGGCATGCCGCGAGGCTCAGTACTCGGCACAACCCTGCTGTGGGTTTCGCTGACGGTCGTGCTGACCTGGATCCGAACTGGCGCGGCGGCGGCCCTGATCCTCTCCTACGGGTTGGAGGCGGGCCAGCCCTCTTCGGAGACACTCGGGGGCACCGTCGTGAGGCCCCCGGACGCGATCGACACCGCCTCGGCGCTGCTCATCTTCGGCCCCTTCCCCGACTCGCCGCCCGAGGACATCGACGCGCTCCACGTGCTTCCGAACGGAAACGTGGTGTTCTCGACGTCAACCGACGTCAACCAGGGTTTCGGGGGACTTGCGTCTTTCGAAAACGGTTCCCTCATCGAGTGGAATGGAAGCAGTGCATCGGTCTTGCTCGACGAGAACGTGCTCTTTGGTGGAGCGAACCAGGACATCGACGCGTTCTCGATCCTGCCCAATGGCAATTGGCTCCTGTCCACCACGTCGACGGCGACGTTTGGAGGGGGAAGCTTCGAGAACGCCGACCTCGTCGAGTACGACCCGATCAACGACCTCGCGACCCTCTACATGGGGTTCGGCGAGGCCACGCTCTTCACGGGCGCTTCCCAGAGCAACCCCGACATCGATGGATTGCACGTCCTCGCAGACGGAAGCGTGGTATTTTCGCTCCGCAGCAACGGCCTCGGCAGAGTGGGGAACAACTTCAGCTACGCGATCGCCGATGCGCCCAGCACAGACCTGATACGATTCGATCCCTTCACGGGCGATGCGAGTCTCTTCCTCGACGGAGCCGGACTGTTCGACGGTAGCACCCGCAACATCGACGCGGTGTTCGTGCCCGAGCCCGGTACCTTCCTTATTCTCGGGCTCGGCCTGATCGGTTTCGGCTACTTGAGACGTCGTAGCTTCTGACCTCTGGCGCACAGGCATACCGCTGCACGACGCCAGTGAGGTGAAACTACCCCGTCCTCCCGGTCATCTCGTTGAGCACAGATCCGCCCGTCCTCCCGACGAACTTCAGAACCAAGTCATTCGACAACGCTTTCGCTCTGGCTCCGCCCGTGCTTGACCGGCGCTGCTGACGGATGCACAATCGAAAGGCGTAGCGCTAGGTGCACACTGTCCGTAAAGGGGGGGTGCGTCATGGAGAGTTGCTTCTCAACCCTGAAGTCGGGCTCCAACCGCCACGGAGATTCCACTTTCCCGACGCGGACCGATACCCATCGAAGCTCCGCCGACCGATTCGAGCGTTCCCGACGCGCGGGGGTGGGGCTGTTGTCGAGCGTCTGCCTGCTGCTGGTCGGTTCATCCCCGGCACTAGGCACCAATCACATGACCCGGATCGAGCAGGTCATGATCGGTGCGAATGGCGACCCCGACGTCCAGTTCCTCGAGATGAAGTTCCTGTCCGGAGAGAACGATTGGAAGGACAATGATCCCGATGACCCCAGCCCCGACCCCACCCGCCCCCGGGCGCGGTTGAGATTCCACGATGCCACGGGTAGACAGA
>JAZFUU010000114.1:0-17501 GCA_036447375.1 Myxococcota bacterium | reverse complement strand
TGCTGGGCGCGTGTGTGTTCCTGGTTTTTCTCGCCAACGCTCACGCCTATTTTTTTCTGTGCGACGACGCCTTCATCAGCTTTCGCTACAGCCGGCATCTCGTCGACGGGCTGGGGCTGGTCTGGAACCCCGGCGAAGTCGTCGAGGGCTACACCAACTTCCTGTGGGTGCTGATCGCGGCGGCGGGGCTCGGCCTGGGCGTGGACCCCGAAGTGCTGACGCCCATCCTCGGCTGGCTGAGTGGAGCGCTCATCCTCGTTCTGCTCACCGCCTTCGGAGCGGGTCGCTGGGGCTGGCGGGACCCGTGGATCTGGCTGGCCCCGGGAGCCCTGGTGCTGAGCCGCACCTTCACCGCCTGGTGTAGTGGAGGACTCGAGACCCAGTTCTTTTCCCTGGGCATCTGGCTCGGGCTCTGGCTGTTGATTCGAGAGCGCGCAGCGGGGGCGGCGGTTCCCTGGCGGTCGTCGCTGTGCCTGACCGTGGCGACCCTGGTGCGTCCCGAGGGCGGACTGTTCGCTCTGGCTGCGGGCCTGTGCCTTCTGGCCGATGTCGCCGGACGCCGGCGCTCGCTGGGCTCGCTGCTGCTCTGGACGCTTCCGTTTCTCGTCGGCGTCGGATCCCACTGGTTGTGGCGCCGGGGCTATTACGGCTTCTGGCTCCCCAATACGTTCACCGCCAAGGTGAACGGGCTCTGGTGGGACCAGTCGCTCCGCTACTTTTCCCTGTTCCTGGCGGAGTATCGAATTCACTGGTTCGCGCCGCTGATCGGCTTCTCACTCTGGTTCCGTCGCGATTTCACCAGCGCGCTGTTCGCGACGAGCGCAGGCATCTATCTCTTCTACCTCGCCTGCATTGGAGGCGGTCACATCGGTTTCCGATTCCTGGTACCGATTCTCCCGATCCTCTATTGGCTCGTGGCCGATGGCGTTCACGCACTCGTCGAGCTGCGCCCGGTTCGCGCGTCGTGGGCTCCGCTTGCGTCATGCGTTCCTCGGCTAGCGGCGGTGGCGCTCTCCCTGGGGCTGCTTGCGACGACACACTGGGGATCTCGCCATTCGGAGCCGCGCGAGAATACGAACGGGATCGGGACGACCGTCGACGCCGGCGACTACGGCCAGCTGCGGATTGCCCAGGGCAAGGCGCTCCGAGCCCTCATCGACGCTGGACGGCTTCCGGCGGATCTGCGGATCGAAACCGGCGCCGCCGGTGCCTTGCCCTACTACACGGACTGGTATGTCCTCGACAAGCGGGGGCTGAACGATCTCTCGGTGGCGCGCCAGCCACTCCGCCGACGCGGGCCCATCGCCCACGAGCACACCGCCAAGCTGGCCACTGTGCGGGAGCGGGAGATCGCCGTGGTCATGCTGGGCCACGAGCTCCTGGTGGCGGGTGACGCCCGGGCGCTGGAGCGGGCGACTCGCGTGGCCCGGCAGTGGCTGGCCCTCTACAACCGGGCGGCTTCTGCGCCGGCGGAGCGATTGCGTTTCGAGTGTCGTCGGGTCGGCGACGACGCCTATCTGGTGTTTGGCACCAATCTCGCCCCGGCGAAATTCGAAGCCGTGCTCGGTTCGCTGGCATCCTGCACGGGCCCCGGGGCCCCGGTCGCCACGGGTCCGCTCCAGACGCCGCGCAACGTCGAATTCGCCTCGAAGCATTCGCTCAAGAATTCGGCGATCTTCTCGTTGCCCGCCGGCGTCAGGTGGATCCCGTCGCCGCCGAAGTACTCGTGGCGCACCGCGGGCCGCGGCAGCGCGTCGAAGCGGGCGGCCAGGTCGCAGAGAGGGACGGACTCGGACCGGGCGACGTCCCGGACGATCCGGACGTAGCGTTGATGGAGAGGAACCAGGTCGGCGAGGTCCCGAAGGTGGCGCACCGCCAGGTAGGCGGGCTCCCGGCCGACCTCGTGGGAGGTCGGTGCCGTCAGCAACACGGGAACGATGTCATGCTTCCGTGCCAGGGCACACATCTCGATCAAGTTGGCGCGGAAGTCCTCGGGGGCGACGCGTTCCGGTCGGGTCCCCTGGCCTCGGGTCCGCAGCGCGAGCTGCGCCTTGACCAGCAGCTGTGCGAGGCGCAGGCTGTCGAGCCGCGCGAGCCAGGAAGTGCTCAGCTCGTGGATTTCCTTGTCTTCGAGTCCGAAGCCAATCCAGTGATCGTTCCAACCGTAATAGAGGGTGACGACGCGCGGTCGCAGGGGAGCGACATCGCGGCGCAGCTGCTGGAGCCCCTGGTAAGAAGACCAGCCGCCGATGCCAAGGGTGCCGCCGGCGATGCCGGCCTGCGGGTGCAGCGCGCGGATTCGGCGCAGAAACATCTGGGGGTAGGGTCCCCGCGTGCAGGAGTCGCCCAGAAAAACGATCTGGGGTTTGAGGCGGGTGATGCGGGCCAGCGCCCGCTGATACATGGGTGTCACCCAGAAGAGGTCGGGGTCGGGGACGAACCGGTCTTCGAGAACCACCGGGTCCGGATAGCCGAACTCGACCCGCTCGGGGGCCAAGGTGAAGGAGAACCCGACGGCGCGCAGCGTCGCTTCGAACAGGCCCATCGCGAGAACCGACGAGCCCAGGAGCAGGCCAATATTCAGGCTGAGTCGGTCGGGTCGATGGGGCGGGCGCCTCATATCGGTTCCGGACGATTCACCCAGGCTGAACCCGTCGTCAAGCGCGAGCCGCACCCATCCGACTGCAGGTGCAGCCGGGGCCGTGCGGCTCAAGGCTGTCTGGGGGCCTGTGTGGCCTCGACCTCGGCACGGCGCTTGCTGAACTGGATGCCGTGGCTGTGGTGGAGGCCCCAGGCGATGGGCAAAGCGAGGCGCAGGGCAGTGGCCGGATTGCTGCTGTCTGCGGCGCTGCCGGCATGCGCTCCCTCTGAGGAGGTGAACGAGCGGATTCAGGTGGAGCCCGGGGGGCGCCTGGAGGTCGATCTCGATCTGGGGGACGGCCTGCGGCCCGATCCCGGATCCCTCGAGGTTTTCGCCCACGACGCCGACGAGGTGCGG
Source organism: Myxococcota bacterium (assembly GCA_036447375.1). Lineage (GTDB taxonomy): Bacteria > Myxococcota_A > UBA9160 > UBA9160 > SMWR01 > JACZXC01. Next base: position 14,503 of record JAZFUU010000114.1, on the reverse strand, counting down.
ATCTTCGCCCAGGCGAATGGATGGGGAGCCTCGGGGGTGCGCATCCGCGTGGACGCAACCGAGCGCGGCGTGCGGGTCTTCGGCCGGGTCGAGGGAGCCTTCGCCTGGTTGTTCGGAGGCCCGCGCATCGCGGTCTCGATCCGCGTGCCCCGCGAGTTCGGCCTCGACCTGCGCTGCAGCGCGGGACCGATTCGCGTCGAGGACGTCAACGGACCGGTGCGCGCGCGCACGGCCAACGCGTCCATCGAGGTCGTCGGTGTCGAGGGGGCGGTGAAGCTGCGCACGGGGAGCGGCGATATCCGCGTGTCCGAGGTGCGGGGTGATGTCGAGGTCAAAGTTGCCGGCGGCGACGTGGCGATGAGCTGGATCACCGGCGACGTGGAGATCCACGCCGAGCGCGGCGAAGTCGACCTCGTTCACATCGACGGGGCGATTCTCGTGAGGTCCGATCGCGGAAGCATCGAAGTGCGCGAGGTGACCGGAAGTGTGGACGCCAGGACGGAGCGGGGAGGGATCTTCGCCAGTTTCGTCGGCGCGCCCGCCGGCGTTCTCGAGACCCGCCGAGGGGGGGTCCGCGTCTCGATGCCCCGGGGCAGCGGGGCAGAACTCGACGCGGTGAGTCGACGAGGCAGCGTCGAGCTCGGGGCGGGGGTCTCGATTCCAGACAGGATCCCCAGCTCAAAGGACGGGGCGGGCGATCGCGTGAGCGGACCCATCAACGGAGGCGGGGATCTGCTCCGATTGTTTACCGCGCGGGGTGAAATCCACGTGAGTCAGAGATAGGACGAAGATCATGATTCGCCAAGGTACCGGTGGAGTTGTCAGTGGAGTCGCTATTGGAACGGCGTTGGGCGTCGCAATCCTGGTTTGCCTGGCCCCGTCCGCGCTGGCGAAGGACTACGAAGACCGGATTGGGGCGCAGCCCGGCGGGCGCCTTCGGGTCGATCTGCAAAGCGGGTCTGTCGAGGTGGAGAGCCACGACGAACCCGAAGTGCAGGTCGACGCGCATGTCGGTGGCGTGGGCTCGCGTTCGCTCGACTTCGAACTCACGGGAAACGGCGTCGACGTCAGCTTCAGCGCCTCGGTCCGTGGCTGGGCCCAGCTTCTGGGAGGCGCCCGGGTGCGCGTTCGCCTCAAGGTTCCCGAACGCTACGACGTCGATATCCGCACCCATGGCGGCAGCATCGAAGTCAAGGAGATCCGTGGCCAGGTCGTGGCTCGTACGAGCGGGGGCTCCGTCGAGGCGGATGAGATCGAGGGGAACGTGGACCTGCGAACCTCGGGGGGTTCCATCGAGGCGAAGGAGATCCGAGGGAATCTCGTGGCGCGAACCTCCGGCGGGCGCATACGAGCCTCCGAGATCAGCGGCGACGTCGAAGCCCGGACGAGCGGGGGTCCGATCACGATCAAGGATGTGACCGGCAGCGTCGATCTCCACACCAGTGGAGGCGGGATCTCGGTGCGCTTCAGCGGCGACCCGGAAGGCCGGGTCGAAACCTCGGGTGGGAGCATCGAGGCCGAGTTCCCGGAGGACGCGGGGGCGGATCTCGACGCTCGGACCAGCGGCGGCCGCGTCGAAATCGAGCACGGGATTCTGGTGCGTGGGGGGATGGGTCGCAGCAAGGTGGTGGGCGAGATCAACGGCGGGGGTCGGGAGCTGCGGCTTCGGACCTCGGGCGGCAACATCCGGGTTCGCGCCCGGTAGTTGCGGGTTATCGGCGGGCAAAGCCCGCCTGCCCGCACGGCGAGCTTGCGGCTCGCCTCTTTGGCGGGGTATCGGTGAACTGGGGGTTAATACCCCCGGTAATCCCGAATTTTCGAATTCGCATTTCAGAATTGGGGCGTTTGCGCCGATTCCCGGATCGGGGACGAGTTCGCCGGGCCGGGGTTCCGGTCGCCAGATTTCCCTCGGTTGCTGGACAAGGTCCGGACAGAGGGAGAGACTCGCAGCCGCTAGCGCGGATGCGTCCCGGGGGGTGGGACTGGAAATGATCACGGGGAGCAACACGAACGTCCGGCATTCCGGGCGGCTGTTCCATGTGCAGACCGAGGACAGCGGTCGGAAGCATCCCCACGTGATCAGCCACCTCTACTACCAGGGAACGATCCTCGGATCCGAGAAGACCACCTACGCCGACCTCATGTCCTCCGACGACCTCGACAGCGAGGTCAAGGCGCTGATGGAACGGCAGCACCAGTCGATGCTCGCCCGACTCAAGGGCGGAGAGTTCGACGCCATCATCGCGGAGCGACTCGGACAGGCCGTGCCCAAAGCGGCCAGCGAACCGCCGAAACCCGAAGTCCAGCCGACCTCGTTCGGAGCCCAGATCGGCTCCGAGAAGCCTCTGGACGAAGTGATTCTCAACTACCTGGTCAAGAAAGCGAGCAAGCGCCACGAAGTTTCTCCGAAGGCGCAAAAGAAGAGGTGAGGCGGAGTGGGGGGTCGGGGCTGAGATGGCGATTCGGCCGGCCCCGTCGAGCCGTGGCCGCGCTGGAGTCCCGGGGCGACGCGGCCATCCGAATGTTTCACGTATCGAAGGCCTACTCGGCGGGGAGCTTCGCCCTCCGGGATGTGAGCCTCGAGTTCCGCCGCGGAGAGTTCGTCTTTCTCACCGGCTCCAGCGGTGCCGGCAAGACCACTCTCCTCAAGCTGTTGTTCTCGGCCGAGGAACCCACCGAAGGTCAAATCGTGGTGCTGGGCCGCAACGTCGTCCGCCTGGGTCATTCGGCGATTCCCCGGCTGCGCCGACGAATCGGCGTCGTATTCCAGGATTTCAAGCTGCTTCCGCGCCGCACCATCGAGGAAAACGTCGCCCTGTCTCTCGAGGTGGTCGGCACACCGCGTCGCGTCACCCGCGCGAAGGTGTTTTCCATGCTCAAGCAGCTGGGCCTGCAACATCGCCGTCACCACCATCCGCTGTCACTCTCGGGAGGCGAGCAGCAGCGGGTGGCGATCGCCCGGGCCCTCGTGAACGAACCCGAGATTCTGCTGGCGGACGAACCCACCGGGAATCTCGATCCGGATCTCACCCTGGAGATCATGGGTCTGATTGCTAGCGCGGCGACCCGTGGAACCACGGTGGTCGTAGCGACCCACGAGCTGGATCTGGTGAGCCGCTACGGGAAGCGGATCGTGCGGCTCGAAGCGGGCAGCATTCTCGACGACACCCCTGCACCCGGAGCTGGTGCATGAGGCGGGTCCTGGTACAGCTCGACTATTTCGTCCGCACATCGCTGCGGGGTCTTCGCTCCAGCCCCGTCACCAGCGCGGCGGCCGTGGCTACGATCGGCGTGAGTCTGGTGCTGGTCGGGACCTTCGCGCTGTTGCTGTGGAACATGGAGGGTCTGCTGAACCGCTTCGGCGACGCCCTCTTCGTCACGGCGTATCTGGAAGACGGGTTGCCCGTCGAAGATCGAAAGGCCCTGGTCGAGCTGGTCGCCACGGTCGAAGGGGTCGAGCGCGTTCGAGTCGTCTCCCAGCGGGAAGCGTTGGAGCGATTCCAGGCCAGCGTGGGGCTCGGTTCCGCCCTGCTCGAGGGCCTCGCGGAGAATCCACTCCCCGCGTCGCTCGAGATCACCTTGCTGGCGGAGCGCCGGTCGAGCGAGGGCCTGCGCGTGGTCGTGGAGTCCGTGGACGGTCTGCCGGGAATCTCGGAGCTGGCCTCGGGCCAGGATTGGGTCGAGGGTTATCTGCGGGCGGTGGCGCTGGTGCGAGCGGTGGGGATGGGTCTCGGCTTGATTCTCGCACTTGCCACCGTGCTGATCGTGGCAAACACGATTCGTCTCGCCGTCCTGGCTCGCCGGGACGAAATCGAGATCCTCACCCTGGTGGGGGCGAGCCGCGTGTTCGTCGCGACCCCATTCCTGATCGAGGGTCTGGTGCAGGGGGCTGCGGGGGGGGTCGCCGCCGTCGCGGTGCTGCTCGGACTGTTCCGATTGGTGTTGCCCGGCTTCGAGTTCGGCCTGGAGTTCCTGCTCGGTGGCGTCGCGCCGCGTTTCTTCTCGGTTGCCGAAGCCGCGGCGCTGGTGGGTGGTGGCGCCGGGCTCGGATTGTTCGGCTCCGCCGCAGCGCTAACCGGAGGCTGGAAGGAGTGAAGCGGTGGCTGGTCTTTGCTCTCGCCTGCGTCCTGGCGATGGGGTCGCTGGTGTCACGGCCGGCATCCGCTGTGGACCCCGCGTTCGAGCTGAAGCGCCTGCGCGCGGCCATCCTCGTCAGTCGGGAGCGAGTGTCGACCTACGGTCGCGACGAACGCGGGCTGCTCGAGGCTCTTGAAGCCCTGGATCGTTCGATCTCGATTCTGAGCGGGGTGGTGACGCAGGCGGCGAGTCGAGCCGAGGGAGCGCGCCTTCACCTCGGGGAGATCGAGATCGAATGGGTGCGGATGACGCGGCGTCTGGAAGAGGTGCGCCGCGCGATGTCGGATCGAGCGGCGGCGCTGTATCGAGCCGGCGAGTTGGGAGCCGTCCGCATGCTCTTTTCCGCCCAGTCTCTGCGCGAGTTTCTCTCGCGGATCTACGCCCTGCGGCTGCTCCTCGCCCACGATGCCGAGCTTCTGGGGCGCCACCGCTCCGCGTCCGAGGCACTGCGCCTCGCCGAGACGCGGGCGCGGGAGGCGTCGGTGGCCAGCGACGAAGCCGCCGCGCGCCTGCTGGAGCGCTCGGAGCAGCTGAGCGGGGAGCGCGCCCTGAAGCGAGAGCTGGCCGAGCGGGTGCACGCCGATCGCGCGCGAGAGCGATCGGCACTGGTCGAGATGGAGACCGCGACCCGTGCGCTGGAGGAGACCCTGGTCGGGCTCGGCAGCTCGCCCGAGCGACCGCCCCTGGAAGGATTGGACTTTTCGAAGCTTCGGGGCAGCCTCGAACGGCCGGTGGCGGCCCCGATCGTCGGCGAGTTCGGCCGTGTGGTCGACACCGAGTTCCAGACCCAGACCCTTCGCAAGGGGGTGGAGTTTCTCGCCCCCTTCGGATCGCCGGTGCGCGCCGTGGCTGCCGGGCGCGTGGGCTTTGCGGGGTGGTTTCGGGGCTACGGACGTCTCGTGATCCTGGATCACGGCGACCGCTACTTCACGGTCTCGGGCCACCTGGACTCGATCGAGGTCGAGGTGGGGGAAGACGTCGGAGCCGGGCATCCGATCGGGTCCGTGGGCGAGACGGGATCGCTGTCGGGACCGCGTCTCTATTTCGAGATCCGCCGCGGTGGCAGATCCCTCGATCCGCGTCAGTGGCTCCCGTCCCGCCAGGCGGGTTAGAATGGGTGATCCCATGCGGTCCCACAGGATTCGTTTTCTGCTCACGTTCATGGCCGGCGTTATCGCCGCGGGCTTTGCCGGGGCGTTGGCGACCAGTGTCGGCAGCATCGCCGCCACGCCCTACGAAGAATTGAACCTCTTCTCGAGTGTGCTCACTCACGTTCGGCGACACTACGTGGAGCCCGTTGACGAAGAGACGCTGCTGCGGGGTGCCATCAACGGCATGTTGCAGCAGCTGGACCCCCACTCCTCGTTTCTCGACCGCGATGCGTACAAAGAGATGCAGGTCGATACCAAGGGCGAGTTCCATGGCCTCGGTATCGAGATCACCAAGCGCCGCGACGGTTTCATCGAGGTGGTGTCGCCCATCGACGGAACCCCCGCTGCCCGGGCTGGGATTCGGTCGCGCGACCAGATCGTTTCGATCTGCCCGACGGATCCGCCCGAGGAATGGGACGAGCCGTGTCACACGAGCAAGAGCTTGACCCTCTTCGAGGCGGTTCGGCTGATGCGAGGGAAACGGGGGACCGAGATCACGATCGAGGTGTACCGAGACGGCTTCGAGAAGCCCATGCCGTACACCATCGTGCGGGACGTCGTGAAGGTGGTTTCGGTCAGCGGACGAATGCTCGACCCGAACTACGCCTACGTACGGATCCGGGCCTTTCAGGAGCGGACGATCCAGGACCTGGAACGGGAGCTCGAGCGCCTGCGGGACGAGGCCGGCGGACCCCTCGACGGGGTGGTGCTGGATCTCCGCGACAACCCCGGGGGGCTCCTCGACCAGGCCGTGAAAGTGGCCGATGTCTGGCTCGACGACGGACTCGTCGTCTACACGAAGGGCCGGGTCGAGAGTCAACGCCAGGAGTTCCGAGCCCACCGGGATGGCACCGAGCCGGACTATCCGGTGGCGATTCTCGTCAACGAGGGCACCGCGAGTGCCTCGGAGATCGTCGCGGGCGCGTTGCAGGACCAACACCGCGCGCTCGTCATCGGAGTGAAGTCGTTCGGCAAGGGTTCGGTGCAGACGGTCTATCCCCTCGAAAGCGACAGCGCGCTGCGACTCACCACCGCCCTCTACTACACGCCCAACGGACGCTCGATCCAGGAGGTCGGAATCTCTCCGGACATCCCGGTGCAGCGGGAGCCCGAGAGCAATGGGCAGGCCGCGGTGCCGCGTCGCATCCGGGAGCGCGACCTCGAAGGCCACTTTACCCAGGAGGAGGCGGATCCCGAGGGCGGCGATCAGGGGGTGATTCCGGAGGCCGGGAAGGACAAGCCGCCGGATCTTCAGCTGGCGCGTGCCCTCGAGGTGCTCAAGAGCTGGACCTATTTCGAGCGACTTCGGCGCGATCGTGAGGCCACGACGGTGCAGGCCCGCGCGGCCGATTCGGCGCCTTGACCCTCCGCGTTCCTTGACCCCCTGCCTTCCTTGACGCCCCGCCTTCCTCGCTCCGGAGTCGCATGACCGAGGTCACGGAGCAGGTCCCCGAAGGCCCGACGATCTACCGCGTCGGGGATGTGCTGCGCGGATTGAATACACTTCTTGAAGAGCGGGTCGGCCGCCTCTGGATCGTCGGTGAGATCAGCGACCTGCGCCGCCCCGCCTCCGGTCACCGTTACTTTCGGCTGAAGGACGACGGCGCTCAGATCCAGGCCGTGTTGTTCCGCGGTGCCGCGCGCGCGCTCGCCTTCGAGCCCGAGGACGGCCTCGAAGTTCTCGCCTACGGCGAGCTGGGGGTGTACGAGCCGCGCGGCGATCTTCAGCTCATCGTGCGCCAGCTCGAGCCCCGCGGCCGCGGAGCCCTGCAGCTGGCCTTCGAACAGCTTCGCCGTCGGCTCGAGGCCGAGGGGTTGTTCGATCCCTCACGCAAGCGGCCGCTTCCGCGCCACCCGGCGCGCCTGGGGATCGTGACGTCGTCGTCCGGGGCGGCGATTCGCGACGTGATCGAGGTGACCGGTCGGCGTTTTCCGTCGGTTCCACTGTTGATCGCGCCGGCCCGGGTTCAGGGAGTCGGCGCCGAGGACGAGATCGCCGCGGCCCTCGATGCCCTCGGCGCTCGCGGAAACGTCGACTTGATCCTTCTGGTTCGCGGCGGCGGCTCCCTGGAAGATCTGCAGCCCTTCAACACCGAAGTCGTGGCCCGGGCCATCGCGCGGGCTCCGGTGCCTGTGGTCAGTGGGGTGGGTCACGAGGTCGATGTCACGATTGCCGATCTGACCGCCGACCGGCGAGCGTCCACGCCTTCGGCGGCGGCGGAGGTGGGGCTTCCGGATCGCACGGAGCTGAACACCGAACTCGTCGGGCTCTGGCACCGGCTGGAGCGCGCGATGGCCGGACTGCTGAGCGGGCTCGAGGCACGGCTCCAGAGCCGGCAGATCGCCCTGCGCGCCAACGCGCCTTCCGCGCGTCTGGAGGCGCAGCGGGCTCGTCTCGAAGCGGCGGCCCGCTCCCTCGAACGGGCGGCTGCCGCGCGTCTGGCGGCCGCTCGCGCCGCGCTCGCGAGCGCGGCCGGACGTCTGGATTCCTTCTCGCCGCTCGGTGTCCTGGGCCGGGGTTACGCCCTCGTGCGTCGCGCTGCAGATGGCGCCATCGTTCGGACCGCCCACCAGGTGGGACCCGGGGACTCCCTCGACATCCGGGTGGCCGAGGCGGAGCTCAAAGCGACGGTCACCTCGGCGCGCTCCCTCGTTGCGGATGAGAGCTAAAATTTCCTTTGAAATCGGGCGCTTCGCGTGAGACCCGGTTTGACGCTCTACGGGGGTGCCAGTAGCATCGGCGCGGCAGCCCCGCAGCTCGATTCCGTGAGACTCGGTGAAGCAGCCCAAGCCCATGAGTGACTCCAGCAGTTCCGAATCGTCTCCCAAAAGCGATGCTCCCATCCCCTTCGAAGCGTCACTCGAGCGCCTGGAGTCGATCGTGGCGAAGCTCGAGCGCGGGGATCTGGAGCTGGAAGTGGCGCTCGCCGCCTTTGAAGAGGGCGTATCGCTCGCGCGCGGCTGTGCGGATCAGCTGGGTCGGGCCGAGCGGCGGGTCGAGGTGTTGGTGCGAGATGGCGAGGACTGGGCCGTTCGCCGCTTCGAGGAGCCCCAGGAGAGCGACTAGTGGATCTGACCGCGTATCTTGAGGAGCGTGCGGGGCTCGTCGAGCACGTTCTCGACGCGGCGATTCCGCCGGCCTGCGAAGAGCCCGAGCCGCTGCACGCCGCAATGCGACATCTCCTCTTCCCCGGTGGCAAGCGGCTGAGGCCGGCCCTGGCCCTGGCGGCCGCCGAAGCCGTGGGGGCTCCCCCCGAGCGCGCCCTCCCGATCGCGGCGGCGGTGGAGTTCGTCCACACCTACTCGCTGATCCACGACGATCTGCCTTGCATGGACGACGACGCCGAGCGGCGGGGGCGCCCGAGCGTCCACGTGGCCTTCGGGGAGGCCACCGCATTGCTGGCGGGCGATGCGCTGTTGGCGGCGGCCTTCCGGGTGCTGGCCGGAGCCGAAGGCTCGACCGACCGACTGCTCGGCGCCACCCGGGATCTGTCCGAGGCCGCGGGCTCCCTCGAACTCGTGGGGGGTCAGGCGGACGATCTGGACTTCGACCCCAACGACGTCGACGCCGCGCGGATCGAGTCGGTCCATTCGCGCAAATCGGCGGCGCTGATCGCGGCCGCGGTGGTCGGCGGTGCGCGTCTCGGCGGCGCCGACGACGCCACCCTCGAGTGCCTGCAAAGCTTTGGCCGGGGCGTGGGCGTGGCCTTCCAGATCGCCGACGACCTGCTGGACGAGGGCGACGCAGACGGCTGTTCTCTGGTGCGGGCGGTCGGGCGCGACGCGGCCCGGGATCGCGCGGAAGCGCTGCTGGACACCGCGCTTCGCGGGATCGACTATCTCGGTGAACGGGCGGAACCGCTGCGCGAACTGGCGCGGTTCGCGGTCCGGAGGAGCGAATGAGTCGGCCGCCGCTGTTGCCGCAGATCCACTCTCCCGACGACTTGCGCAAGCTTCCGAGGGAGCAGGTGAAGCAGGTGACGGAAGAGCTGCGCGAGGAAATCATCCTGCGCGTTTCCCGCACAGGTGGGCATCTGGCGTCGAGTCTCGGGGCCGTAGAGTTGCTGACGGCCCTGCACTACGTCTTCGACACTCCCGACGATCGCCTGGTGCTCGATGTTGGACACCAGGGATATGGGCACAAGATGCTCACCGGACGACGCGAGCTGTTCGACCGCATCGGCCAGGAGGACGGAATCGCCAAGTTTTTGCGGCGAACGGAGTCCCCCCACGATCACTTCGGCGCGGGACACGCCGGAACCTCGATCTCCGCCGCATTGGGAATGGCCCGCGCGATGGAGCATCAGGGTCGGGATCACTTCGCCATCGCCGTGATCGGCGATGGCGGAATGACCTGCGGGATGGCCTTCGAGGCACTCAACCAGGCCGGTCACCTACGGCAGAAGAACCTGGTGGTCGTGCTCAACGACAACGAGATGTCGATTTCACCCAACGTGGGGGCCCTTTCCTCGTTTCTGTCGCGCAAGCTCTCCAAGCCGATGGTGCGCACGATCAAGGGCTGGGCCAAAGAGTTCCTGGGATCGCTGCCCGGTGACATGCTGCACTGGGCGCAAAAGGCCGAGGAGTCGATCAAGGTCTTCTTTTCGCCCGGACTTCTCTTCGAGGCGCTCAATTTCCGTTACGTGGGACCCATCCAGGGCCACCGAATCGACGTGCTTCTCGAGACCTTCGAGAACGTCAAACAGATGCTCGCGAAGGGAGAAGGACCGATCCTCGTACACGTGCTGACCGCGAAGGGCTACGGGTACGAGCCGGCGCAGCAGGATCCGTACAAATACCACGGGGTGGGCGCCTTCGAGGTCGAGTCCGGCAAGTTGCACCCCTCCAAGCCGGGGCCGCCCAAGTACCAGAACGTCTTTGCGGACACCCTGATTCGTCTGGCCCGCGAGGACGATCGCATCCTCGGAATCACGGCGGCGATGGCGGATGGCACCGGCCTCGACCGTTTCAAACGCGTGTTCCCCGGACGGTTCTACGACGTGGGTATTGCGGAACAGCACGCCGTGACCTTCGCCGCGGGCCTCGCGGTCGAGGGGATGAAGCCGGTGGCCGCGATCTACTCGACCTTTCTGCAGCGCGCCTACGACCAGGTCGTCCACGACGTCTGCATCCAGAATCTCGACGTGACCTTCGCGATGGATCGGGCGGGGCTGGTCGGCGCCGACGGAGCCACGCATCAGGGCTTCTACGACTGTGCCTACTTGCGCACGCTTCCCAACATCATCGTGATGGCGCCCAAGGACGAGAACGAACTCCAACACATGCTTCGCACGGCCATCGAGTACCCGGGACCGGCGGCGTTGCGCTACCCGCGCGGCACGGGATTCGGCGTGCCCCTCGATCCCGAGATCAAGGCCCTTCCCGTGGGCGAGTCGGAGCTGCTGCGCGACGGTGACCGAGCGCTGATCGTGGCCCTGGGCACCTTGGTACACCCGACGCTCGAGGCGGCGGCGGAGCTGGCGTCTCGCGGAATCTCGGTGGCGGTTGTCAACGCCCGCTTCGTCAAGCCCCTGGATGCGACGCGAATCGTGGCCCTGGCGCGACGTTGTGGCGCCGTGTTGACCGTCGAGGAGCACAGCGCCATGGGCGGCTTCGGTGCCGCGGTGTTGGAGGCGTTGGCCGAAGCGGGGGTGAGCGTTCCCAGCCGCTGTTTGGGAATTCCCGATCGCGTCATCGAGCACGGAAGTCCGACGGCGATCCGATCGCAGTTGGGGCTCGACAGCGATGGCATCACCCGGGCTGTCGAGTCGCTCCTGTCGCTCCGGGAGGGACCGAGCGAGTCCGGGGACGCCGGATCTCGACGCTCGGGTTGAGGGGACAGCGTCTCGACGAGCGGTTGGTCAGTGACGGGCTCGCCGCCAACCGAACCCGTGCCCAGGCGCTGATCCGATCCGGCCGCGTTCTCGTAGACGACACGCCTCGCGACAAACCCGGAGTGCGGGTTCGTTCCGAGGCGCAGATTCGCCTGCGCAACGCCGATCGCCGCTATGTGTCGCGGGGCGGCCAAAAACTGGCCGGGGCCCTCGAAGATCTGGCGATCGACCCCGCCGGCTGGGTCTGCCTGGATGTCGGGGCGTCTACCGGCGGCTTTACGGACTGCCTGCTTCGGGCGGGAGCGAGCGAGGTTACGGCGGTGGACGTGGGCTACGGCCAGCTCGATCTGCGACTCCGCAACGATCCCCGCGTGCGGGTGCTCGAACGTACGAATGCGCGACAGTTGCCGCGCGCCGGTCTCCCCGAGCGGATCGATCTCGTGACCGTAGACGTCGCGTTCATCTCTGCAAGTCTCCTTCTGCCTCGGCTGCGAGAGGTCGCTCCCGGGGCGGACCTGCTGGTGCTCGTCAAGCCGCAATTCGAAGTCGGGCGCCGGCAGGTTGGAAAGGGAGGGGTGGTTCGCGACGATGCCCTGCGCGCTCAGGCGGTCGCCTCGGTTCGGAAACGGGCCGAGGAGCTCGGATATCATGCCGTCGGCGAGGCGCAGAGCCGACTTCCGGGGCCCAAGGGCAACCGGGAGGTCTTTCTGTGGTTGCGGGCGCCGGCGACCGATGAGTAGGTAGAATCCGGTGCGCGTTGACGGCTCCGAGGTCCCCTCTATCCTCTCTGTATTGGAGGCTCCGACAATGGCCCTGATCGAGGTCACAGAATCCGCCACCGAGCGGATCCGGGATCTGCTGGAGAAAGAAGGCAAGCGGGAGTCCCACGGCCTGCGGCTCAAGGTGGTGGGCGGGGGCTGCTCCGGATTGCGCTACGAGCTCGCCTTCGATGACGAGGTCGGCGAGGAGGACACCGAGCTCGACCAGGGCGGCGTCCGGGTCATCGTCGATGACAAGAGTGCTCTCTACCTGGTGGGGACCACCCTCGACTTCGTCGACACCCTCCAGGAGTCGGGCTTCAAGATGCTCAATCCGAACGCGAAGAACACGTGTGGGTGCGGGGAGTCGTTCGGAGCCTGAGTCGGCCCGAGGTCTCTCGTGGCTCCGAAGTTTCCGATCTATCTGGATCACCACGCGACCACGCCCACCGATCCGCGAGTTTCCGCGGCGATGGAACCCTATTTCACCGAGCGGTTCGGAAACGCGGCGAGCGCGAGCCACGTTTTCGGCTGGCGTGCCGAGGCGGCCGTGGAAGACGCCCGGGAACGACTGGCTGCGGCGATCGGAGCTGCCGAGGGTCGGGAGATCGTGTTCACCAGCGGGACCACCGAGGCGGACAATCTGGCCCTCAAGGGGATCGCACGGGCCCAGCGGTCGCATCGCGATCATCTGATCACCGCCGAGACCGAGCACCCCGCCGTGCTCGAGTGCTGCGCGGCTCTCGAGAGCGAGGGCTTCCGGGTCACGGTTCTACCCGTCGACCGCTTCGGGCTCGTCGACCCCGACGATGTCCGCCGGGCCATCGGCCCGCGCACCGCGCTGGTGTCGGTCATGGCGGCAAACGGGGAGATCGGCGTGCTGCAGCCCCTCGCGGAGATCGGGCAGATCTGCCGGGATCAGGGCGTGCTCTTCCACACCGACGCGGCTCAAGCGGTGGGCAAGATTCCCATCGACGTCGAGGCCCTGGGCGTCGACTTGCTCTCGATGTGCGCACACAAGCTCTACGGTCCACCGGGGATCGGAGCCCTGTACGTGCGAAATCGGCGGCCGCGAATCCGCCTCGAGCCCTTGTTCCACGGCGGGGGCCAGGAACGGGGTTTCCGGTCCGGATCTCTGCCGCTTCCCCTGATCGTGGGCTTCGCCGAGGCGGTGGATCTGTGTCTCGGCTCCCTCGAGGACGAGTCGGCGCGGTTGCAACAGCTGCGCGATCTCCTGTGGCTGCGGCTGCGGGAAGGGCTCGAGGATCTGCAGCAAAACGGACATCCGCAGCGGCGCCTTCCCGGCAACCTCAACGTCGCCTTCCCCGGGGTCCAGGCCGACGGCCTGATCGCATCGCTTCGGGACGTCGCCCTCTCGTCCGGATCCGCCTGCTCGTCGGCGAGCCCCGAGCCCAGCCGCGTGCTGCGGGCGCTGGGTCTATCGGATGCCCTTTCCCGGGCCTCCCTGCGCTTTGGCCTCGGTCGTTGGAACACCGGTGAAGAGATCGAGTGGGTCGCTGAGCGGCTGATCGCTCTGGTTCGAGACGGTCGGCGAGAAACCGGATCGGTCGCGCTACCCTGACTCGACGGCAATGATTTCGGTTTCACGTTGATCGGAGGCTCCCCTTGCACCCCAAGAGCACGAATCTCACCTGGCATGCGGGCAGTATCGAGCGCGCCGATCGCGAGCGCCTGTTGGGCCAGAAAGGCGTCACCGTCTGGCTAACCGGGCTTTCGGGGTCGGGCAAGTCGACGATCGCGGTTGCCGCCGAGGCGGCTCTGATTCAGCGCGGGCGCTGCGCCTATGTTCTCGATGGCGACAATGTTCGTCACGGCTTGAACCACAACCTCGGCTTCTCTCCCGAAGATCGAACCGAAAACATCCGTCGCGTCGGGGAAGTGGCCAAGCTGTTTACCGATGCCGGCATGATCGTGATCACTGCCTTCATTTCGCCGTATCGCGCGGATCGAGATGCGGTCCGGGAGCTGATGGACGAGGGAGACTTCGTCGAAGTGCTCGTCGACGCCAGCCTCGAGACCTGCGAATCGCGGGACGTAAAGGGGCTGTACAAGAAGGCCCGAGCGGGGGAAATCCCGGAGTTCACGGGAATCTCCGCGCCCTACGAGCCACCCCCCAAACCAGAGCTCGTGCTCGACACCAATCGGGAATCGATCGAGGAAAGCACGGCAGCGCTGCTCCGGTTCCTCGACAAACGGGGGTGAAGGAGTCCGCCGCTCCGCAGTCGATGCGGCTGACCCCGGGGGAGGCTCAGCCGTTTCGGGGTCACTCCATCCGAGGTTGCTCAGGCGCCGAGGTCGCTCAGTCGGGGTGGACGGCGGGACGATGAGCGGTGCATTCTAGGACCGACATGGCCGTCGCCCCGATCATCCGAATCCTTGTGTCTGCTCTGGTTGCTGGCCAGCTGGTGCTGCTGGGATGCGCCGGCCTGGGGGGATTGCGGCGTGACACATCGGCGGGCGGCGAGATCCGGCCCTCGGCGCCGGTCGAGTACGACGTCCTGGTGGCACAGCTCGCCCGCAATCAGGGGCGCATGGTCGAATCAGCGGCCGCCTACGAGCGCGCGGTGGCGAAGGACGAGGGCTCCGCCTATCTCCACCGGAA
>JAZFUU010000113.1:0-10998 GCA_036447375.1 Myxococcota bacterium | reverse complement strand
CTCGCAGGGTCTGGCGAAGCTCCACCGCCTTGAGGCTGTGGCTTCCCAGGTCGAGGCCCACAATATTCTTCAGCAGAGGCATGGCGAGGGTCCGATCAACGAGTGAGCCAAGATAGCACCTGGGGTGAGTCGACTTCGCTGCGATCGATCACCGCCGTTACGACACGCCGCACGTCCCCCACCCGAGCTTCGGCTCGCACCGAGAACACATCGGAGCGGAAGCTCGGCGGCGGATAGATGGGGTTGATCACGATCTCGCGTATCGGCGTACAGCCGTCCCCACTTGCCTCTTCGGGACAGATGAACCCCCCATCCTTTCGCGCTTCCAGGATCCGGCGGACCGTCTTCTGGCCGGCCAGGACCAGATCGACACCGTCGTCGTAGTAGAGCAGGGCCAGTACGTGGGGAGGGGCCGTGTTGAGGTTGATGCCGCCACCCCCCGCGAAGGGATAGACCGTCACGTAGGCATGCATCGCATCGACGAGCTTGGCGTCGAAGCCTTCGATCAAACGCAGCTCGTCCACGCTGAGGAGCGGCCGATTGGCGGCCACGTAGGGCGGGTTCTGCTGTTGGTAGTAGTCGTTCTCGGATCCGCCGGTCTGGCCTTCGAGGTCCTCGTCGATCCAGTCGATCAGACTGTCGGCGAGCTTCCCCGTGTCGTAGAATTTCTCTCCCGGTGGCCCTGGCATCTCGTCGATGACTTTGTCGAGCAGCTCTTCCAGAAGGAAGCCGGTCTTTTCGTCGAGGACTTCGACACCGCCGTCGCTGGCGCCGTCGCCGGTGTCGAACAATGCATTCAGGTTCAGCTTGGAGCCGGCGTCGTCGATGCGCAGCCGAAGGATTCCTCCGAAGTCCGTTTCGATCGATATCTCGCGGACCCGAAACCAAGCGTCTCCCGCGGTGTCGAGGCCGCCTCCGTCTTCGGCGTTCCCAACGGCGTCGTCCCGCAACAGGGCCTTGGCGATTCGGACTCCGCCCCGGGCCAGGGCTTCGGCCCGGGACGCCGATTCGCGATTGCGCGAGATCATGGCATCGACCGTGGCTCGACGCGTGAACGTCGCCACGCTACTGACGAGCAACAGGGCGAAGAACAGCACGATGAGGAGTACGACTCCCCGCTCTCGATCTCGGTGAATCATCGTAGGAGCGCCTGGCAAACGGGCTTCAGCCGCGTGACGAGGGCGGGGTCGAGCGACAAGAAGGAGCGCACCTGCGGATCCGTGATCGCCGTATCGGGATGGAACTCGCTCAGCTTTTTCAATCGATCCACGATGGGGCCCACGCGGATCCCGGCATCGAAGGAGACGCAGTATTGGACGGAGGGCACGCCGTTGATGAGATCCTCGTCGGTCGGAGCGGCGCCTGAGCCGCGACCGAAGCCTGAGCCGCGACCGAAGCCATTGGAGCCATCGGGATCATCCGAGTCATCGGCGCCGACGGACTGCGGATTCTGGGCCTCCGGATCCAACAGCACTTCCAGATCCAGGGGACGCACGGGGAGCAGGACCTGGCGTTCGTAGGTCACCGCGGGGGATCCATCGGCGGTGAGTATCGCCACCCGGATCTTCACGGCCGCGGGCAGTTCGCTCGACTCGACCAGCTGCGACGAGTCCCAGGTGTCCTTCCATGCGCCCCCCGCGTCGAGAAAGGTCACGCCGAACGCGTCGACCTCATCCGAGAGCAGGGCGGGGACGTGATCCAGCGGGCTGGGGAAATCGCGATCGAGGCCCTCGGGCAGTCGCGGGGACGACCAACGCAGGAGTTCGAGGTCGCCCCGATCGTTTCGGTGCGTCGTGTAGCTGACGACGGCGAGATCCGATTCGTGGCTCGTGGTGTCGCGGGGGCGATGGTTGCGGGTCATGAACTTGATGCGGTCGGCCCCGATCTCCGACGTCGCCGATTCCGCCAGGAAGAGCCAGGGGTGAGCGATCGGGTCCTTTGCGGCGGGCTTGCGGACGAGCAACGTGGCTTCGAAGTCGCGCGCCATGCGATCCAGAATGGCCGCCGCCCGGCGAATTTCTCGGGTGTGGTTGGCGGCGCGACTGCTGGCCCGGGAAATGTCGACATAGAAGTTCAGAGCGACCCCCATCACGATACTCGTCAGCAGCATGACGGCGAGGACCTCGAGCAGGGTGAAGCCTTCGAAAGCGTGAGCATCCATGAGTGTGTGAGGAGTTCGCATCGGCGTCCGCTCTAACCGCCGCCCGCCGGCGCCGGCGGAATCGCAGAGGAGTCGAGCGCGTAGGTGATCCGCACCACGCGCTGCTCCTCCTGGGCGTCATCCCAGCTGACGTGCAGCTCGATCTCGCGGAGGCCGTCGAGTGTGGTGGGGGTCGAGCCCGCTGTTGCGGGTGCGGCGCCCGGCTCCGGCGGGAGGAGGAGTTCGAACAACCGCACCTCCCCTGCCACGCGATACCCGTCTTCCTCCAGTTCCGGAAGAGGGCCCAGGGGCGGAACCACTCCCGCTTCGATCTCCACCTCGAGCTCGCTCAGATGCAAGTCGGCCTTGAGCGACGCCTCGAGCCGGCGCTTGGCGCGCCCCTCCGCGAACAGGCCTTGCATCGCCACGTCGGCCAGCACGACGTAGACGATTCCGAGGATCGCCACCGCCGCGAGCACCTCCAGCAGGGTGAACGCCGGCGTTGACCTAGACACTTTCATCGCGGATCCGAACGGCGTCGGCCAGGGGGAATACGTCGAGCGCAATGCGATCGCCCGAGTCGTTCTCCAGAACGATCGCGCTGCGGACGGTGGTGCCATCGCTGTCGAAGGCGATCCAGGCGGCACCGCGTTGGATCCAGCCCTGGGGAGTGTCCAGGCCGAGGATGACAAGGCTGGAGTCCAGACGCTGATCGTAACCATCGGGGCCGGGGACGGGGTGAAAACTTCGTTCGATCGTTCGGGGAGGCGCGAGTGACAGGACGGCGCTCGCCGGGTCGAGCGGATTCGGGGCGTCGACGGGGGCCGGTCGACCCCGGGCTTCGTTCTCACTGACGTGCCATTCCAGCCGATAGCTGCTGTCGTCGAGATCGATCCACAGCCGATGAGGCACGCCGGTTACGATCGTGCGTTGGCGCGCGAGCTCGAGCCGCGCCGCGATCCGTTCGGCGGCTTGCCCCAGGGCTCGCGCGCGAACCGATCCGAGATTCGGGAGAACGAACATCGCCATCATGGCGAATATCGAGACCACCGCCAGCATCTCGATCAGCGAGAAGCCGCAGACTCGGGTCCGCTGGTTCACGGGGCGGTCCATGGCCGGTCCTTAGTTTCCGACATCGTCTCGGGTGTCGGTCCAGTTGCCGATGTCGGCGTTGACCCCTTCTCCGCCCGCGGCGGAATCGGCGCCGAGGGACCAGAGGTCATAGAAGTGTCGATTGTGCTGCCCCGGAGCCTCGTAGTGAAAGTCGTTTTGCCACCCATCTCGAGGGACACGGCCGCCCTTCAGGTAGCCGCCCGGCGGATAACTGTGAGATCGGGAGTCGGAGCCAGGCGGTGACACCAGGGCCGCCAGACCCTGCTCCGTGCTCGGGAACTGGCCGCTGTCCATGCGGTAGAGCTCGAGCACTCCCTCCAGGCTCTTGATCTGCGTCATCGTGGCGGTGACCCGGCCCTTGTCCACCTGCTGGAAGACCGCCAGACCGACGATCCCACTCAGGAGGCCGATGATGAGCACGACGGCCATGATTTCGATCAAGGTGAAGCCGAGGCTCCCGGTGCGTCGATTTCGGACCATGACTTCCTCCTACTCGTTGGGGCAATCAGTTGAGGGCACTCGTGACCTGAAGCAGGGGCACGAGGGTCGCCATGATGATCACCAGGACGATGCCCACCATCATCAGGATCAGGAGTGGTTCGAGCAACGCGGTCAAGCGAGTAACCGTCGTTTCCACCTGTTCGTCGTAGGAGTCGGCGACCTTGGCGAGCATCGACTCCAGCTGACCGCTTCGCTCGCCCACCGCGATCATGTGGGTCACCACGGGTGGAAACTCGCCGCTGGCCCGCAAAGGCCCAGCGATACTGGCTCCCTCGGTGATGCTCTTGCGTGCGGAGTCGATGGCCTGGCCGAGGACGGTATTGTCTGCGACGTCTCGGGCGGTGTCGAGAGCGGACACGATGGGCAATCCGCCGGCCAGAAGGGTGGAAAGGGTGCGTGTGAAACGCGCGATGGCCAGGAGTCGGATCACGCGCCCCAGAACCGGCAGGTTCAGGCACATGCGGTCGTACATGCCGCGCCCGGTTTCGGTCTGAACCGCGGCGTGCATCCCGGCGGCGAGACCGACCATCCCGAGACCCAGGGCCCACCACCACTCCCGGGCGAAGTGGGAGCTCGCAATGATCCAGCGCGTGTAGAAGGGCAGCGTTTGATTCAGACTCGTCAGGAGATCGGTGATCTGGGGCAGTACCACGGTGACGAGTACGGCCACCACGATCAAGGCAAACCCCATCATCACCGCGGGATAGATCAGGGTCGACGCCACTTTGTTCCGGATCCGAACCTGATTCTCCAAATAGTCGGCCAAACGATCGAGCACCTGCTCCAGCGCGCCGCCGGCCTCTCCGGCGCGGACCATGCTGACGTACAGATTTGGAAAGATGCCCGACTGCGCCAGGGCGTCGGCCAGTGTCGACCCTTCGTTGACACTGTCGCGCACCTTCCCCAACACCGATTTCAGGCGGGGATTCTCGAGTTGTTCGGTGAGCGCCCCCAGACTCTCGACCAGGGGAATGCCCGAGCCGATCAAGGTCGCCGCCTGTCGGGTGAGGATCGAAAGCTCCAGTCCCGAGACGCCGCGGAACGAGGGCAAGCGCAGGCGCGGCCCGGCGCCCGACGGCTCGGTCGGGTCGCTGGCCTCGCTGAGGTCGGTTAGGAAGATGCCGTCCTGGCGCAGCTTGGCTCGTGCGCTGCGGGCGCTGTCGGCATCCAGCCACCCCTTCGTGGAGCGCCCGGTTGCAGCGACTCCTTTGTAGGCGAAGACGGGCATGGCGAGGGGGACCTCAGATTTGCACGGCCGCGCCCTCGTCCTCGGTGGCGCGTAGCAGTTCCGCGACGGAGGTGCGGCCCTCGAGGACTTTGTGGGCGCCGTCCGTGCGGAGGGTTTGCATTCCGTTGCTCATCGCCACCTGCTTGAGGGTCTTCGAATCGACATTCTGCGTGATCAGGGGGCGGATGTCGTCATCCACGATCATCAGCTCGAAAATTCCCAGGCGTCCGTGATAGCCCGTGTGGTTGCAGGCGGCGCAGCTGGTAGGGCGGTAGAACTGGATGGGCTTCGAAGGCACGCTCAGTCCGATCTCTTCTACATCGCGGTCGGTCGGCTCGTAGGCCTCACGGCAGTCCAGGCACAGTATCCGCACCAGGCGCTGGGCGAGGACCGCCACCAGCGAGGACCCCACGAGGAAGGGCTCCACCCCCATATCGACCAGGCGCGTGATCGCGCTGGGGGCATCGTTGGTGTGAAGCGTCGAGAAGACCAGGTGCCCGGTCAACGAGGCCTGGATCGCGACCTCGGCGGTCTCCAGGTCGCGAATCTCTCCGACCAGCACCACGTTGGGATCCTGGCGCAGCACCGAGCGGAGTCCCGCAGCGAAAGTGAGGCCGATCTTCGGATTCACCTCGATCTGTCCGATTCCGTGGAGCTGGATCTCTACCGGATCCTCGATGGTGATGATGTTCTTGTCGGTAGCGTTGATGGTGCTGAGCGCCGCGTAGAGCGTCGTGGTCTTGCCACTGCCCGTCGGGCCCGTCACCAGGATGATTCCGTTGGGGCGGGTGATCAGGCGTTCGATCCCCTTGAGCTGTCGATCGTCGAAGCCCAGGTGGGTGAGGTTGAACATCTCCTGGGTCCGCGGCAGCAGCCGCATGACCACGCGCTCGCCGTGGGTGACGGGAATCGTCGACAGGCGTACGTCGTAGTCACGTCCCGCGATCTTGAGGCGGATACGGCCGTCTTGGGGCAGGCGACGTTCGGCGATGTTGAGGTTGCCCATGATCTTGATGCGCGAGACGATGCTGCTCTGGAGGGCCCGCGACAGCGGCTTGATCGGCTCGTAGAGGATGTCGTCGATCCGGAAGCGCACCCGGATCTCGCCTTCGAAGGGTTCGAGATGAATGTCACTGGCGCGCTCTTTGACGGCGTGCTGGAGCAGCGAATTCACCAACTTGATGATGGGAGATTCGTCGGCGGCCTCGAGTAGATCCTGGGGCTCGTGGCTGATCTCTTCGGCCAGTGCGTCGAGATCGTCGGCGGCATCCTCGGCGAGGAGGTCGGTCTCCGGCCCGCGATCGTAGACCTCATTGATCGCTCCCAGCAGCGTGCGCTGATTCACCAGCTCGATCTCGAGGTCCGCTCCGTCGAACAATAGACGCAGGTCATCGAGGGGTGCCGTATTCAGGGGATTTACCGCGGCCACGTGCACGCGGTCCGCCGCGTCGCGATGCAACGGCAGGATCAGGTGGGACTTGGCAAAGGTGATGGGTACTCGCTGGACCAGCGCCTCGTCCACATCCGCGCGGTCGATATGGGCGCGAATGCGCAAGCCCAGTTGCTGTGACAGAGCCTCGAGAACCTGATCGGCGGTGATGTGCCCCGCGGCGAGCAATGCATCGGCCAGCCGGCCTCCGGTTCTCGCCTGTTCCTCACGCGCGCCCGAGATCTGCTCGTCGCTCAGGCCCACATTGCGGCGCAGGATCTCACCGAGATCGATCGCTGTGGCGCTCACGGTCCCTCTCCGGAGCCGACCACGATCGTGGGCGCCAGGCCGTGAGAGCCAGTCACGGTATCGCCGACGCGCTGGGCCTCTTCCAGAGTCCGGTAGGGCCCGAGCCGCACTTCGTAGAGGATGGTCTCTCCCACCTGTCCGGAGACGAGAGTTCCGTCGTATCCGGCATCCACGAGATTGGTGAGGGTCTCCATCGCCGCAGCCTCGTCTCCGGTCACGACGGCCTGGAGGAAGTAGCGGGTGCCGATCTCCCGGGAATCGCCCTGGGAGTTCCCCCGCAGTGCTCTCCGGGCGTCTTCGATTTCGGTCATGCGCTCCAACGGATATCGAACGGCGTGGTCGAGAATCGCCGTCTGCAGCGGATTCTCCCTCGGCTCGGGGCGATACAGCAGCCCCTCCAGTTCCGCTGCCTCCCTGCGCTCTTCCTCCCGCGCTCGAATTTCCTCGAGTTCTTCGATCGGGATGCCCGCGTTGAGCGCGAATTCTCGGCGTTTGCGGATGGTTTCGAACTCGAGATCCGCGGGGTTGCGCACGATATGCGGGGTGAGAAAGACCAGCAGATTCTTTTTGACGAGCGACTTCGACTTCGTCTTGAACAGCCAGCCGAAGATCGGGATATCGCCCAGGAACGGGACCTTGTTCACTGTGTCGGAATACTCGTCGCTGATCAGCCCGCCGATCACGATGGTCTCGCCGTCGGCGACCACCACGGTATTCTCGATCCGTCGATTCGAGAGCGCGACCCCTACTTCTTCTGCACTCCCGGTGATATCGGTGAGCGCCTCGTTCACGGCGCTGAGCTCCTGGAACAGCTCGAGTCGAAGCGTGTTGCCTTCGGTGATCTGCGGCGTCACCCGCAGGGTCACGCCGATGTCCTGACGCTCGACGTTCACGGAAGAGGAGAGATTGACGTTCCCGGTCGCCGCGTTGACCCGGCTGCTCACGATTGGAATGTTGTCGCCGATGCGGATCTCGGCCTGCTCGTTGTCCGACGTCAGGATGTGGGGCGCCGAAATGATGTTGATCCCGGCGTTGCTGGCGGAGGCGCGGATGATGCTCTGGATCAGCGTGCCGTCTCCCTCGGTCCCATCGTCGTTGGTGATGGTGTCCTTCAGGAAGCTCGCAAGGAACGGCCCTGCGACGGCGCCAGCTGGACCCGCGACGGCCCCTCCCAGCAGGGCGGCCGTATTCGGGTCGGTGGCCGTCGCGATGGCCACGTCGTAGGGATCGCGCACCAGTCTCAGGATGCCGTTGAAACCCAGTTGGCTGGCATCGGTGACGTCGACCTCCATGATCAGCGCCTCCACCAGCACTTGCGGACGCGGAATGTCGAGCTGTGCGATCACCTCCTGGAGGGTCGAGTAGCCTTCCTGGCTGGCCTGGATCACCAGTGAATTGGTGGAGGGGTCGGCCGTCACCTTCAGGCCCTCCGCGAGCCCGCTGACGACGGCACGAAGCTGCTGGGTCTGCGCGCCACCCGCGCCGCCACCCGCGCCGCGCGATGCCGCCGGCTGTCCGCTGATGAGCGCGTTCAGGGTTTGGGAGAGCTCCTCGGCGTTGGCGTGATTCAGGTAGTAGACGTGGATGCGACCCCCGCCGATCACGGGAACGTCGAGTTTGGCGACGAGTCCGCGGATGTCCTCCAGCTGGGAACGCGCCGCCAACACAATCAGTGAGTTGGTGCGCGCGTCGGTGAGAATGCGCACCTGACGCCCCGAGGGCGTCGAGGTCACTGTCGGCGTCGTCGCGCGTCGAGAGGTGCGTGCGCGCCGCGACGTGGCGGACGTGGCCGTCGCCCCGGTTTGGGCGCCGTAGATCTCGGAAATCTGATCCGCCAAGACCCCCGCGTCCGCATGTTCGATCTTGATCACGGTCAACGCGTCCCGGTAGCTCTCGACGTCGATCGATTCGAGAATGGACAGGACGCGTCGAATATTCGAGGCCGACTCCGTCAGGATCACGGTGTTGGTGGGTCCGTACGCGACCATCGCCGCGTTCTGGGAGACCAGCGGCTTGAGGGTCGAGACGATCGACTCCGCGCCGATAAAGCGCAGGGGGATCAGTCGGGTGACGAAGGTGTCGCGGTTGGGCGGCGGACGGTTCGTCGCGACCGTGTCGATATTCGACTCCTTGGCTTCGCGTACGGGAATGACCTTGATGGCGCCGCTGGGGGTGACGACCGTGGTGAAACCCTTGACGTGCAGCACCGATTCGAACACGGCGTAGGCCTGTTCGATCGGCATCGGGGCGGGGGAGATAATGGTCACCCGACCGCGGACCTTGTCGTCGTAGATGAAGTTCTTCCCCGTCATCTCCGAAATCAGCTGGATGACGTCGGTGATTTCGCGGTCGACCATGTCCAGATTGACGGTCTTCTGTTCGACGCCCGCCGCGGGCCGCTCCCGTTGCGGCAGAATGCCCCGGGTCTGGGCGGAGGCGACTCCCGCGGCGAAGGCGAGTATCGAGATGGCGACGGCCGCACCGTTGCGGGCGATACCCCGGAAGTCCCGGGCGGCGGGGGGCGAGGGCTGCAAGCGCTACTCCTGGGGAATGAGGTTCACGGTGCGACCTCCGGCCAGGCCGATCGTTGCCGGCTCGTCCGCGGAGATTTCCGCAAGGATCCGTGCGGTCTGTTCGGGGCTGTCGATCGGAATCCCGTTGAGTTCCACGATCACGTCACCATCCTTGATTCCCAGCTGTTCGAAGATACTGCCCGGCTTGGGCTTCCGGATCCGTACGCCGATCATCTGGCCGTCTTGGAATTCGGGGACGAGATTGGCCTGCTCGAGAAGCGAGGCCGGGTTGCGTACCAGCTTTTCGACGGCCTCCGGCGTCACCGCGAAACGGTCCTCAGCCAGGGGCTGGATGTCCGGGCGGGCCGGGGCGGGCCGTCGGGAACGACGCGCGAATCGCGACGACTTCTTGGGCGATGTGCGCGAGGTACGGGAGCGGGCGCTGCGAGAATTTCCCAGGTTCCGGTCTTCGTCGAAGGTCAGCTCCCGGGTCGACCCGTTCTCGGTGAGCACGACCCGCTTTCGCTCGATGAGAAGTACGGTGGCCTTGCCATTGCTGAGATCTCCCCCCACTCGCACCACCGTGCTCTCGCCGGACTCGAGGTCCTCCACGATGGCCAGGGACTGGGTGGAGTCGTTCGAGGCGGCCGTCGCGTGGAGCTTCAGCGGGAGCCGGGTCGCCTCGAGATCCTCGGGGGGAATTTCGACGGGTGGCGCGAGCGTGGAGGCGTTGAACAGGTTTCGCGAGAGAATGACCTGGCGATCTTGCCAGGATGGGGCTCGCGACGGCGAATGCTGACCGGCGACGGCCGGGGCCGGACCCGGATCCAACAGCGCCGCGAACACGGCGTTGGCGGTATCCGCTGCGAGGGAGCAGCAAAAGACGAACAGGGCAGCGTTTGCAAGCCAGCTCAGGCTTCGCCCCATCTCAACGACCTCGCGCCCGGAGCCTTCCGGGATTCACGATTGGATTTTTCTAGTGGCCCCCGCGCACAAAGCGCGGTGGTCTCCCCCCGACAGAGTATACCTCGCCGTCAGAGTCACTCAACAGGATCCTTCGTAATTTCAATGAGTTACGACCACTTTTGTAAAGCAAGCGGCAAACGCCGCCGCTAGTTTGTGACACTCCTGACGAAGTTCACGTTCCCTCTGGACTTCGCCGGCGCGCAAGCGATACGCAGTCGATTCGCTTCGCCTCCAGGTCAGCGCCGATCGCGAGTTGACAAGCCGCGCGGCGGGACGAGCTTTCTCGAAGCCGAAGCCCAGGGTCCCCCGGGGTATCGCGGCTCAGGACGCAAGAAAGGAAGGACGCAAAGAATATGGCGGTATCCAGCAAGGTCATTGGGATCGATCTCGGCACGACGAACTCGGCCGTGGCGATCATGGAAGGCGGCCAGCCCGTCGTGATCGAGAACGAAGAAGGGGGGCGCACGACGGCCTCGGTGGTGGGATTTACCGACGACGGCGACCGTCTGGTGGGCGCCATCGCCAAGCGCCAGGCCGTGACGAATCCCAAAGGCACGGTCTATTCGATCAAGCGCTTCATGGGCCGGCGTCGTGAGGAGGTCCCCGAGGAAATCTCCCTGGTTCCCTTCGACGTCGTGGAGGGAGAGGGTCACGTCGCTGCCGTGAAGATCGGAGACAAGACCTACGCACCCCCCGAGATTTCCGCGATGATCTTGCAGAAGCTCAAGACCGCCGCCGAGGCCCATGTCGGGGCGACAGTCACCCAGGCCGTGATCACCGTCCCGGCCTACTTCAACGA
>JAZFUU010000112.1:0-4217 GCA_036447375.1 Myxococcota bacterium | reverse complement strand
TTTTGATCGATTTGGCGGAGCGGGGAGCGGCGGTATGGGCTCCGGCGTGAGTTCAGGATTCACGGTCGCGATGCTGCGGACTACGGCCCCGGTCGCAAATCATGCGCATCGCGGCCGCTCTGTGCCTCGAGTCGCGTGAGTTCCGCGCGCATGCTGAAGAGTGTCGGATCGAATGCGTGCTCGGGCTTGGACGCGCCCTCTCGAACATTGGGTAGCGTCTCGGGGAGCTGAATGAAGGGCGCCTCTCGAACGGCGACTTCGAGTTGAATCTCGGGCAGATGGCGATCACGCACACAGCGCAGGAATTGCAGCGTACGAAGTGCGTCGAAGCATTCGAACTGGTGACGGACCCCGCGATCCGCGCCTGCTTCGGCGGCACGGATGGCACCGACTTCGCCGAGGACCGCAACGAGACTCTCGCGATGGACCTGCGACGGAGCCGGCTCACGAGTCCGTGAATCACGGATCGCAGACTCCTTCTGGAGAATCGCGTCGCGCAGAGCCATTCGGTTGGCCGCCTCCGCCTGGGCCCAATTGCGAAGCATGTCCAGCCAGACCTTCAACCATGAAAAAGTGCATGGGTCGAAAGCCGGGTAGATCTCGCCGTCTGCGATTCGCTGCACTTCTCGCGCGACGCCGACGCCCGTCCCGAAGGGCACGCGCTCCGATATTCGCCCGCTCAATACGAGGGGATCCCCCCGAAGCGACTCGATGCGGCCGAGCTTCGCAAGCTTTCTGAGCAGGTGAAAATCTTCGCCCGCATTGCGCTTCGGGAATCCGCGAACTTGTGCGTAGGCCACGGGTGCGATCGCCAAAGTGCTACCGATGCTCTGATACGCGTAAGGCGAACCGGCGCTTCGAAGACCCAAGACGTAGTAGCGAAGATGGATCTCGTAGCGAAGAACGGCGTCGGCCTCAGCGGGTCGCGCCGCGGGCGTGTGGACGAAGTCGTAGACCAGGGCTGCCGAGTCCGGCTTGCCGGAAGCTGCCGGGGACGGTCGTGCCCTCGCGCGACTGAAGTAGTCGGCCGGCAGCAATGCGTCTGCATCCGAACAATGAATCCAATCCGAATCGAGCTGTCCGGCCGCCCACAACGCGAGTGCGATATCGGAGATGATCTTGCGAGCCAAGCCCACGCCTTCCCCATTGGGAAGGGGATGTTCGCGCCGAGTTCGATCGACGAGCAGGAGATCGCCCAGTGGATGGGTGAAAAGCCGAAGATGACTCTCCACTCTGGAGGGCGAACCCAGCTGACCCGCGACCACATCGACCAGCTCTCGGTTGGCTCGGGTAGCCCACTCTGGAGAAGCAGCGGTCTCGTTGACGATCAACAGAATCAGGACCGATCCGCCACGATCGCTCGAGAGGCTCCCGAGACACTCGAAGAGATTCTTCCCCTCGCCGAAGGCGGGTATGCAGAGAGCGTCCTGATACGTGCGACCCACGAGCAGAGACCGCATCGCGATGGCGGCTTCGGGCTCCGCATGGCGTTCGAGATACTTCTGCACCGCCTTGTGTTGAACCCGGGCGGTGGGACTCAATGCAATGCGGCCCGAATCACCAGCCCATCCACGATTCGAGCTTCGGCGATCGACAATTCGTTGAGCCTGGAGACGATTCGCTCATGTGGAAAGTAGCTCTCTGCCAGCTCGATGAAGAGCTCGGCGTGGCGCGCCTCGGAAAGGGTGATCTGATGATAGAACTCGGCGAGCTCGGGATCCGCGACAGAATCGGCGATCATTCCGAAGCGCTCGCAGCCCCTGGCTTCGACGAGACCGCTTACGAGTAGACGATCGAGAAAGTAATCCTCTGGCCCCCGGCGAATCTCAGCCCGCAGTGCCCCCACGTAGAGATCCTTTTGATCCGGTGCCAGTATCAGTCCCCGTCCTTCGATGTACCGATAGACTTGGCAGAAGTGTTCGAGCTCCTCGCGGGCCAAATCCAGCATGGCCGAAACCAGCGCCTTGCGGTCCGGGTAATGCGAAATCAACGAGAGTGCCACAGCGGAAGCCTTTCGCTCGGCGGCAGCATGGTCGAGCAGAAACGCATCGAAATCCGCGAGGACGACTTCGACCCACCGAGGGGATGTCTTGCCGAGGAGATGGAGTCGCATCAGAAAGATGTTATCGGACCCGAGTCGTGGGAGTTCGGCCGATAAAGAGGAAGGCCGATTCTCGCACACAAAACCCGCTCGGACCTACCCTCCGAGAACCGACGCGGCTTTACCAGGCCTGCGGAATATCTCCTCCGAAAAAGCCCGCTTATTTCTCCAATCCTTCTCATCTTCGGCGCCGCCATGTCATCTGCGCATCAGATTGCCATTGAAGTAGCAACCCCGAAGACAGGCGATCGTCGGGCGCCGAAGCGCCGGCGATGACTCGAGCTTGGGTCCGAAAAAGGATCGAAAGCGGTGGTCGTGCTGGAAACCGGCTGGATCGGGGTCTTTCAAAGTCTGAGTCGGAGTCGGCCGCCGGGCGAGTGACCCGGCCGGGCTCACTCGAGGAACTCGACCGCTTCCAACGCCGCCTCGGCGATGTCGCGGTTGCTGTGTTGTGTGTAGGGCCGAATCTGGGGAATCACGGTCTCGTCCCCGGCGAACACCAGCGAATCGAGGGCCTCGATCACGACCTCGGGGTCGGAGTCGTCCAGGGTCCCCACCAAAGCGTTGACTGCGGCTGCAGACTCAGTGCCCGCGAGCTCTCCGGCCGCCGCCCGCCGTACCTCGGGCGATGGATCGCTGGCGATCAGGTCGGCCAGTTGAAGAACCCCATCGCCCTCCGGCTCGATCTGGCCTGCGGCCACGGCTCGCACCGCGGGATCCTCACTCTGGAGGTCCAGGAGGAACGTCGAAGCCCCGATCCAGTCTGAAACGTGGATCCAGGACAAAGGCGGAGACGAAGGCCGCCGTTGCGTAGCCGGAGCGTTTCAGAATCTCGGCCAGAGTGTCGAGTTCCTCGGGCACGCGGAACTTTCCGTTGTTGTGAACGCCGTGGGCCGGGGGTTCGAGCCCGGTCATCATGGTCGTATGCGAGGGCAGCGGGAGGGGCACGCTTGCGTAGGCGCGCTCGAAGAGGAGCCCGCCCTCGGCCAGCGCGTCCACGACGGGAGTGCGCGCTTCGGGATCGCCGGTGCAACCGAAGCGGTCGTAGCGCGTGGTGTCGAAGGTTACGAGCACCACGTTGGGCAGCGGTCCGCGCGAGCAGGCGGCACAGAGCAGCGACAGCAGCAGGAGCGATCCGCGGCGCAGATTTCTACTCATGATTGACCCTACCGGCGGACCCCATCCGAGGCAGCCGCATTTCTACCACAGGCCCGCGAGGCGGGCCCGGGCAAAGCCGCTAGCGTGCCCGCATGCAGCTCGACATCACTTTCGACATGAGGGCTCCGAGTTTCGGGGCCCCGGCGAGAGATCTCTACGCCGCGGCCCTCGACCAGGTGCAATGGGCCGACGAGCTGAGGTTCGACAACGTCGGGCTCGGTGAACATCACGGCTCCCCGGACGGCTACAACCCCTCGCCCCTCGTGATGGCTGCCGCCATGGGCGCGCGAAGTCAGCGGATCCACTTGCGCACGTCCGTGCTGCTCGTTCCCTTCTACGATCCCATCAAGCTCGCCGAAGACGCCGCGGTTGTACAGATCGCCACCGGCGGACGCCTCGTCCTGGGCGTCGGTGGAGGCTACCGGCCGGCCGAGTTCGAGATGTTCGGCCGGCGGTTGGAAGATCGCTGGCGAGCGATCGGAGAGACCATCGAACTCTTGCGCCTCGCCTGGACCGGCGAGCCCTTCGAGTGGAACGGCCGACACTGTCACGTCACGCCTCGACCCGACCCGGCGCCCCCGGTCCTGCTGGGGGGCGGCTCGGCGGCCGCGGCGCGACGTGCGGCCCGCATCGCAGACGGCTGGTTTCCGCCCCTCGATCCACGCCTGTGGCCGCCCTACCGGGAAGAGTGCCTGAAGCTCGGCAAGCCCGACCCCGGCGACTACCCGACTCCCGGACCGATCTTCCTGTGGATCTCGAAGGAGCCAAAGCGGGACTGGGAGCGCATTGCGCCCCACGCACTTCACCAACTGCGCTCCTACAGTGCCTGGACAGTGGAGGCGTTCGGCAAGCCGTCGGGTCCCTATGCCAAGGACATGACCGAAGACAGCGTCCGCCAGAGCGGCGCCTACCAGGTCCTGACCCCGAGCGACGCACTCGCGATGGCGGAGAAGCTCGG
>JAZFUU010000111.1:0-15825 GCA_036447375.1 Myxococcota bacterium | reverse complement strand
CGGACGCCGGTCAGGATTCGGGCTTCACCAACTCGGGGCGGTATGCGGGATGGAGTGTGAGCCACTCCGAGAGCCGCCGCATCGACTCCTCGTTCTTCTTGTTGATAAAGCGGTAGATCGGTCCTTCGAACCACTTCCACGGAGCCTTCTCCAGGTGGTAGCGCTCTTCGAAGTGGAGTCGGGTTCGATTCGGGCCCAATCGCTCGAGCCGCACACGCCCGGTCTGGTCGTTGCCGGGGGAGCGTCCGATCATTGTGTAGGTGTAACCCGCAGCCGCCTCGACCTCGGTGACCAGCTCCAATGCCGACCCCTGTCGCCCCAGTGGCATCCTGTAGATCACCCGCCTCAGAAGGCCGTTGCCCCGCTCGTCACCCGCGTGAAGCACGTCGACCCGAATCACCATGGGTGCGTACTGGGTCCAGTTGTCGTAATCCTGCATCAGTGCCCAGAGGCGGTCGGCGGAATGCGGAAACTCGACAGAATATCGGTGTTCTCGCACAGGCGATTCCTCCTCGGGCCGATTCTACCCTGCGGCCCCGCGGGAGTCGCGCAACAAGGTACAGGTCATGATGGGCCATCTTCGAACCGTGATAGAATTCCGACCGGGAGCCAGCGCCCGGTCCTTTTTTTTCGGAATGAGCCCAAGCGAGAGGAGAGCCCATGTCGTTGACGGGAAGAGTTGCATTGGTCACAGGCGGCGGTCGGGGAATCGGTCGCGCAATCGCCCTGGCCCTTGCAGAAGATGGCGCGGACATCGCCGTGAACTTCCGCCGCGATACCAAAGCAGCCCAGGACACCGTCACCGCGATCCAGAAGCTGGGCCGGAAGGCCCAGGCGTTTCAAGCCTCGGTGGATCGCCGCGACGAAGGCGAGGCGATGGTGGCTGACGTCCTCGAGGCGTTCGGCCACATCGACATCCTCGTCAACAATGCCGGGATGGCCAGCCGTGGTCGGAGCGTCGCAAAAACCGATCCGGAGGAGTTCGAGCGGGTCATGCGAATTCACGCCTTCGCGCCGCATCACCTCTCGGGGCTCGTGTTACCGAGTATGCGCCAACAGCCGCG
The DNA here is from genome assembly GCA_036447375.1 of Myxococcota bacterium. Classification (GTDB taxonomy): domain Bacteria; phylum Myxococcota_A; class UBA9160; order UBA9160; family SMWR01; genus JACZXC01. Next base: position 14,761 of record JAZFUU010000111.1, on the reverse strand, counting down.
CGGGGACATCATCATGATCTCGAGTTCGGCTACACGTTTCCATGCGGGGGGCGGAGCGCCCTACAACATGGGCAAGGCGGCGATGGAGTCTCTGGCTTTGACCCTCTCCCAGGAAGAGCGCCGCCACGGAGTCCGAGTAAACGTGGTGGCACCGGGCCTGGTGGAGACCGAGATGGGCAAACGCCTCATCAAGGCCACCCAGGGCATCGAAGATCTGCGCAAGCTCGATGACGCCATGCCTTTTGGACACGTCTGCCAACCCGAGGAGGTGGCCGACGTGGTTCGATTCATCGTGTCGGACGGGGCTCGCTACGTGACGGGCCAGACAATCTACGTCGATGGCGGCGGGATGATCTAGAGGCGCCGTGGCCGGACCCATGCGGGCGCTCGCGATCGCGTGTGTTGCGACCCTCGCTCTGATCGCCATAGGCGTCGTTCTTTTCGCCTGGCGTTATGGCGGGGGAGAACGCTTCCCAGACCTCACCACCGACCCCGAGCTGCCGGCGTCAGCTCTCGAAGTCGTCGCAGACCTCGACTCGCCACCGGGGAACATTGCGGTGTCTGCGAGTGGCCGGATTCTTTTCAGCTTCCACCCCGAGGCATCGCCGCCGGTCCAGGTCGCCGAGCTCGTCAACGGCACGCCCCAGCCCTATCCCCCGGGCGGCATCGGCGACGGGCTCGACTACCAATCTGTCCTCGCGGTGCGAATCGACCGACAGAACCGATTCTGGGTACTCGACAATGCCAACCACGGGTCGGGGACCCCCCGGCTGCTCGCTTTCGACCTGAATACCGACGCCCGAGTCCATCGCTTCGACTTTCCGCGCGAAATCGCCGGACTGGGATCGCATCTCAACGACTTCCAGGTCTCCGCCGACGGCAACCGAATCTACATTGCCGACGCCAGTATTTTTGCGAAGACCCCCGCTCTGATTGTCTACGACGTCGCCACCCGTAGTGCGCGTCGCCTTCTCGAGGGCCACCGGTCGGTGGCTCCGGAGTATTTCGTTCCCCACGTTCAGGGCCAGCGCATGGTGATTTTCGGGATCTTCGCGATTCGACCCGGCGTCGACTCCATCGCGCTCGACCGCAGAGGCGAGTGGCTCTACTTCGCAGCGGTCACGAGCCGGACGATGTATCGGGTCCGTCGTGCCGATCTGGACGACGCCGCCCTATCCCCCGCTGCCCTGGCGAAGCGCGTGGAGGCCCACGCGCCCAAGACGATGAGCGATGGCATCACGACGGATCTCATGGACAACATCTATCTCTCGGATCCCGACGAGTCGGCAATCGTCCTGCTCACGGCCGATGGCAGGCTCCGCACACTGCTCAAGGACGCAAAGCTTCGTTGGCCCGACGGATTCAGCTTCGGGCCCAACGGCTGGCTCTACGTCACCTGCAGCGCCCTGCACCATGTCATCATGCGCAGCGCCGACCACATTCGCGATCGGGCTCCGTACCAGATCTTCCGGTTCCGGCCGGGCTTCGAGGGCATCCCCGGCCAATGACCCGGCCGATCCGCCTGCTGATCCTGATTCTCTTTCTGCTCTCTGGCGCCACGGCTCTCGTCTATCAGGTGACCTGGCTTCGGAACCTCACACTCATATTCGGCGCGAGTTTTCAGGCCACGAGCATCCTGCTCGCCTCGTTCATGGCCGGCCTCTGCCTCGGGGGGTTCAGCTTCGGTCGCTACGGCGAACGCATCCGGAGGCCCCTTCGGGCCTATGGACTGCTCGAGCTCGGCATCGCCGGCTTCGCGGTCGCACTCCCCTCCCTGTTGCGCTGGGTGGACGCGCTCTACGTCGATACGGCGCTGTCGACGGGGGGAGTGACGCCAACCCTCACGCTGGTCCGTATCCTGATGGCGATCGGAGTCCTCCTGCCACCGACGTTCCTCATGGGGGCGACCCTTCCCGTCCTCACGAAAGCACTCGTCCGACGCTACGGCGACTTTGGGACAGGCCTGTCGTGGCTATACGGCATCAACACTCTGGGCGCGGTTGTCGGTGCCCTGCTGACTGGATTTCTATTGATCCCCGCATTCGGGGTATGGCACTCGCAGCTCGCCGCCGCGGGCATCAACCTTGCCATTGGACTGCTGGCACTCGCCGCCGATCGGCGAGCCCAGGCCGCCGGGCGGGAAATCCCAGCGGACCTCGACCCCATCGCGGGCGGCGAGGGCACAGCCGTCGCCGACCCTCGCCCTCCCCCGCTGGGCCCGTCCCAACGTCTCGGCGCCCACCTCGCATTCTACGGAGCCGCCGTGAGCGGAATGTGCGCCCTCGCCCTCGAGGTCATGTGGACCCGCGGCGTATCGATTTCCGTCGGCACCACGACCTACAGCTTCACGGTGATGTTGGCGGCGTTTCTCGTGGGCATCTGGCTGGGCAGCTGGTTGCACGCCGTGTTCCCCCTGCGCCGCATCCCCAACCACGTGCAGATGGGCGGCGCAATGCTGATCATCGGCGTCTCGAGTTTCCTCGCGTCCAACTGGATTCCACGGCTTCCGGATCTGGTCGTCTCGCTCAACGTCGAGTTGTTTGGCCTGGCACCGCGAATTCATCCCACCACTGCGTTGCTGTCCGGATTCGTCGTGATGCTGGTGCCGTGCATCTTCATGGGAATCGCATTCCCCCTGGCGGGTGAGGCTCGGGCGAGCCTCGGGCACAGCTTCGGGCGCGCCGCGGGCGATACCCTCGGGTGGAACACTCTCGGTTCCATCGTCGGCTCGTTGCTGGCGGGATTCGTGCTGATACCGCTCATGGGTTTGCAGCGCGGCATGCTTCTCGCGGCGGGGGTCTACACGGCCTACGGCACTCTGGTCGTCGCCGCCCCTCTCCTGGTCGACTCCTCGCGCGGGCGCCGGATGGTCCTGGGCGCAGCGACGATCGGCCTGATCGGATCGGCCCTGTTCCTACCCCGCTGGATCCCGACCTGGGACACCCGAAGACTCGGCGGATTCCACAACAATCAGATGCGGTTCTATGTAAGCCGAGCAGGCGACGTGAACGTGCGCGATGCCCTGGCCAACGCCGTGGTCCTCTACTACCGCGAAGGCCGCGGCTCCACCGTATCGATCATGGACATGCCGATGGGCCTGGGGCTCCTGGTCAATGGCAAGGCCGTCGCGTCCGACAGCATCCAGGCTCACCAGATCCAGCTCATGTTGGGCCATGTTCCCCTGCTGGCTCATCCCAACCCCAAGAAGGCCCTGGTCATTGGCCTGGGAACGGGCATCACCCTCAGCAGTGTCACGGCACACGAGTCCCTGGAAGAAGTCACTCTCGTCGAAATCGAACCGGCGGTCCTCGCCGCCCAGCCCTACTACGCCGCGGTCAACGGCGATCCCCTGTCCGATCCGCGCTTGCGCGTCCATATCCAGGACGGCAGAAACTACCTGAAGACGACCGGTGAACGTTTCGATGTCATTACGGCGGACCCGATTCACCCGTGGAATCGGGGTTCGGGAAACCTGTTCACCGCCGAGTATTACAGCATCGCGAGCGATCACCTCGAAGATCGGGGCATCATGTGCCAGTGGCTTCCCGCCTACGGGCTGTCGATCGCCAACTTCAAGTCCATCGTGGCCACGTTCCAGTCGGTCTTTCCGTATACGGTGTTGTGGCAAAACGAGTTCGAAACCCTGCTCACGGGCTCGAAGCACCCGATTCGAATGAACATCGACCAGCTCGCATCCCGCATGTCCGCCGCCTCGATCGCAGAGCAGTTGAGCCTGATCGGGCTCGCCGACCCCTTTGCGTTCGCCGCCGAGGCGGTGCTGGACTCCGACGGTGTCCGAGAGTACGCGCGCGGCGCCATCCTCAATACGGATGACAATCTGCATCTCGAGTTCGCCTCTCCGCTGGATGTCGGAACTCGCGAGGCGCGACAGAACAGCCGCGCCATCAATCGGTATCGTCGGGATCCCCGGCGCAATCCTCGCTTTCTGGATCTGTCGGACACGGAGCGCGCCACCGCAGATCGGTATCGCCGGGCCAAGTTCCAGACCCTGGCCATCGTACTCGGAAAGGGTTCTCGGATCGATAACATGCGGGGGCTGCGCGAGGTCCTGCGCGAGCTTCCGGGGTACGGAGGCGCGCAACTCTACCTTTCGAGTGCGCTGCTCGACCACGGCATCGGCCAACTCCGATCCGGGAAGCCCGAGGCCGCCCGTCGCGCTTTCGAGCAGGCGGTCGCACTCGAGCCCCGAAACGCCGAGGCCCAACGAAATCTGGGCCTCGCCTTGCTCGAGCTTGGGTCTTTCGAGGAATCGATCCGTCACCTGAAGCGATCATCGAACCTTCGCCCCGGTCGCTGGATGACCCACGAGATCTTGGGTCGGGCCTACATGAAAGCGGGGCGCGTCGCCGAGGCGATGGATTCGATGCGCCGAGCCCTGGCCATCAATCCGAACGATCTCGACATGGCCGCACGCCTGGCCCGATACTCCGCTCGATGGGAATGACGGGCGTCGCACGAACCCGATCCGCGCCTTGGCTCCCGGGTCTCGCGGTCCTGATCCTCACGGCCTGCACCGCCGCTCCCGATTCCCCCGAAGCCCAGGTGCGCGCCCTGCTCTCACGCGCCGAGAGCGCCGCCGAGAAGCGGGATGTCGGGGTGTTCAAGGAACTGATCTCTGAGGGTTACACCGACGAGCAGGGGCAGGATCGGCAGGCTCTGGCGGGTCTGCTCACGTACTATTTTCTGCGCCACCAGACGATTCATCTGTTTACCCGAATCCAGTTTATTGACGTCGCGGACGCGAAGAACATTACCTTCGCGGACGCGGAGAGCGCGGAGCCCGAAAGTGCTCGCGCTTCGATCCTGGTCGCCATGGCCGGCACCCCGATCCTCCTCGTCGACGATCTCGAACGCCTGCGCGCCGACCTCTACCACTTCGACTTCGATCTGGTTCGGGAAGACGACGGCGAATGGCGAGTGAGTCGCGCCGCCTGGTCCCGGGCCACGCGAAGCCACTTCCTTCCCTGAACCCTCGAAGAGGGCCTACTTCAACGGAAGGCAGAATCAGGATCCGCGCATCGCCATGACGCTCGACAGGGTCGATACGGTGTAGGGGACCAGAGCCGTGAGCCCCATCTTGAGCCATCTCCCGGAGTTCACGTCACCGGCCAGAATTGCATCACCGTGATTGATCGCGATCAACACCGACCCCACCACTACGGCGAATCCGAGGGCCCGTCGCACGACGCGAAGCTCGAAAGCAAGTCGCCAGACGCTCACGACTGCGGTGGGTCCGCTCGTCCATCGAAGATCTCCTTCGAGAGTCGGCCCTCGGACTTGGCCACAATGCACGTCACAGCGCAATCGCCGGTGACGTTCACCGCGGTTCGAACCATATCGAGGAGCCGATCGACTCCGATGATCAGCCCGATGCCCTCGACCGGAAGATTGACCTGACGAAGGACCATGGCCAGCATGATGAGCCCAACCCCCGGAACCCCCGCGGTGCCGATCGAGGCGAGAGTCGCCGTGAGAACGACCATCAGATAGCCGGTGGCGCCGATTTCGATTCCGTAGGCCTGCGCGATGAAACCCGTGGCCACGCCCTGCATGATGGCCGTGCCGTCCATGTTGATCGTCGCGCCCAGGGGAATCGTGAAGGAGGCGATGGAGTTGTGGACCCCCAGCCGACGCTCCGCATTCTCGAGGGTGACGGGAAGCGTCGCGTTGCTGCTGGCCGTGCTAAAGGCGAGAACCAGGGGGTCGCGCATCTTCCGGAAGAACGCGACGGGGCTGAGCCCAGCCAGGAATCTCAGCATCCCGGGATAGGTGATCAGAGCATGGACGATCAAGACCGCCAGGACCACGAAGAAGTAGCGGGCGAGGGGCAGAATCGCGGCGAACCCCTGGAGCGCGAAGACCTTGGCGATCAGACAGAAGACTCCGTAGGGGGCGATCGCCATCAACAACATCACCAGTCGCAGGATCACGCCATTGAGATCGTTAAAAACGGCCAGCACACGCTTGCCCGGACTCCCGGCCATCGTAATGGCCAGCCCAAACAGGACGGAGAAGACGATGATCTGGAGCATGTTGCCCTCGGCCATCGCGCGGATCGGATTCGAGGGAAACAAATTGATCAGCGTATCTGCCAACGAGGGCGCCGGTTGGGCCACGAAGCTGGCATCGGTCTGGAGGTCGAAGCCGTCGCCGGGCCGAACCACGATCGTCGCCAGCAGAGCCAGGGAGATGGCGATGGCCGTGGTCGACAGGTAGAGCGCGAGGGTCCGGCCACCGATGCGACCGAGCTTGGTGATGTCCTCCAGCGCCGCCGTTCCGCACACGAGGGAGACGAACACGAGGGGAACCACCAACAGCTTGAGGCTCGCCAGGAAGATCGAACCGCCGATATGGAAAAGCCCTTCGACGACGTACTCCTCGATGAAGGCATTCCCAAAGAGGTTCAGCAGAACACCCGCGGCGAAGCCACCGCCCATGCCAATGAGAATTCGAACGGTGAGACTGAGACGATTTCCCGGGTCGCCCTGCATCGATACCCCCTCCGGCATCGCGGCACTATACCGAAGCCGAACTCCCCGCCCCGCGCGTCGCGCGATCGGCAAAGGCGCGGACCAGGACGAACCCCGCGGTCGCTCCGGCGGCATAGTGGGGAAAGTCCCACCACGAGAAGGTCGATCCCACCAACGCACGCCCCAGAAAACTGGAACGGAGGGCCTCGAGCGGCGGCGGCCGCCAGAGCTGAAGCACCTCGAGAAAACAGGTCGCGGCGAACACGCCGATCGCAACCCGCAGGACCGGAAGCCGGGGCCACATCGCCGAAACAAACAGGATCCAGAAGACTTCGTAGAGCACGCCGGCACCGTAGGGCCCGACCCAGCTCGCGCCCGGTCCCGCGTAGAATTTCGCTGCGAAACCGATGGGTGTCACCAGCAAGAGCGCCAGCAGCGACGATCGCCTCACCGTCGATTCCTGCGGAATCCCCAGACCTCCGGGTCCCAGACGTAGTCCGCCTTCAGAGCCGGATGCGCCGCGATCTCGAGGTTGGCGGGGAGTCGTTCCGAGATGCCGGTACCGGGCTTGGGCATCAGAATGTAGTCGGGCTGCCGAGCAAAGATCCGGCCGGCATCCGACCGCTGGTGACCGGGAAGCAACACCGCATCGGCATCGACCTTCCCGCGACTGCGGGCGATCTCGACATCGACGAGGCCGTACAGGTCGATGATCGGGAGCCGCGAGTAGAATCCGAACGAGCCGATGGCTCCCCCGGCCACGAGACGGATCGGATCGCCGCGCTCTCGAAGAACCTGGGCGCGCATGAACCCCATCCGCTCCAACACGCCAAAGCTCCGCCGCACGCGCTTGAGATCCTGATTCAGCCTCGACACGCGGGCGGCATCGCGAACCGCCTCTGGGTTCATCCACGCGAGGCCACCACCGACGACGGCGACGGCGGCCAGGCCGGCGACCCCGATCCAGCGACGTCCCAGGGCGACGCCGACCGCCGCACCGATCGCCGAAATCGCGAATCCGAAGACGATCGGCCCTGGAAGCGTCCCGAAAATATTCCAGGCAATCGCCATCGGAAGCTGCAGGAAAACCAGAATGCCGGCGTAGGGATCGAGGTTGTGGGCCGTCGCGGCCCCCCGCACCGCAAGCGCGGCCATGCAGGCGAGCACAGGCAGCAGGAACCGTGATGCCGGGAATGCATCGCCCCCTACCGACACCACGTAGAGCGCCTGCACGGCGCAAAACGCGGCACCGGGCCAGCAGCGGCGGTCCCGCACCACCGCGATCGCGGCCGGAACCAGGAGCAAGACCGCGCCGGTGCCCAGGAAATCCATGAGGTAGGTCAAGCCGCGTTCGATCGGAATCCCGCCGACCTTGGCGTAGAAGGTATTGGGAACGACCGACCCGTAGTAGGCGATACGAAACCCCGTCAAGAGACCGACTGAGGCGACATAGATCGCGGGCCAGGTCCAGGCGCGTCGTCCCTCACGCCACCGGGAAACCAGGTGAAATCCGAAGATGACCGCCGCCACCAGGACCCCGTCCGGTCGGGTCAGCGTGGCAACCAGCGCGCCAAGGGTCGCCCATCCCAGACGTCCCCCCGCCTGGGCCGCCAACGCCGCCGTCGTGGCGGCCGCGAAGAGCGCGGTCTCCATTCCCGAGGTCGCCCACAACACGAACACGACCGATGAGACGACGATCCACGCCGCGACGCCTGCGAGCCAGGAAGCCGCCGCACCGACGAGCGTGCGCGCGTAGAACGTAGTCGCCACCAACAAGGCGGTGCCCGACACGAGTCCCAAAGCGTGTCCGACGATATTGCCCTCAAAACCCAAGGCGATCCCGACGGCCACGAGCAGGGCCCAGAGCAGATTCGTGATGCCCTCGACGCGCTCACCCGGGTTGTAGACGAGACCCATCCCCGAAACGAGATTCTCGGCGTAGCGGTAGGAGATGTAGGCGTCGTCGAGCTGGGAGTGCCGAACCCCGGATTCGGACAGAAACACGACCACGCTGGCCGCCAGGAGCACCCAGAGGGCGGCGCGTCTCACCGGAGACCGAACACTCCCGCGAACTCGTCCTTCATCTCTCGTCGCATCAGCGCGGCGGCTTCCTCCCGCACCTCTGATCCTTCGTAACAAACGCGATACACGGCTTCGGCGATGGGCATCTCGACGCCCTCGCGCCCCGCCAGCCGGTGCACCGGCCGAGCGCTCACGTAGCCCTCGGCCACCGCCTTCTGCGAAGCGGCGATCTCGTCGGCCCGCTCTCCCGCAGCCAGGCGCAGGCCCAGCTGCCGATTCCGCGACAGATCGCCGGTGCAGGTGAGGGTCAGATCGCCGACGCCGGCCAGACCGAGAAAGGTCAACGGATTCGCGCCCAGCACCACCCCCAGCCGAGCGATCTCAGCCAGTCCCCGCGTCATCAAGGATGCCAACGCGGACGCTCCCAAACCGAGCCCATGGGCGGCGCCGCAGGCGACGGCAATCACGTTCTTCAACGCCCCGCCCAGCTCGACTCCGACGACGTCATCGCTGGTGTAGACGCGGAAGAGCGGCGAGTGGAGAATCGACTGTACGCTGCGCGCCACGTGGATGTCGGACGCCGCCAACGCGACATCCGCGGGAAGGCCCGAGGCCACGTCGCGCGCGAAACTCGGACCGGACAGAAACGTGAGACGGCTCCGGCTCGATGACAGCGTTTCTTCCAGAACCTCGCTCATCATGGCCAGGCTTTCGCTCTCGATTCCCTTGGCGGTCGAAGTGATCAAGGCAGCGGCTGGAATCCACGGCGCCGCAGCGGCGCTCACGCGCCGCATGTAGGCCGAAGGAACCACGAACATCACCAGCTCGGATTCGTCCAGCGCCTCAGAAATTTCGTTGGTAAAGCGGATCTCCTTGGGAACGGGGAAACCCGAGAGGTACAGGGTGTTCTCGCCCTGGGCCGCCACCGCCTCGGGCAGTCCGTCGTCGAAGGCCCAGACGCGAACCCGATGCCCGAGACTGCCGGCATAAACGGCCAGCGCGGTCCCAAAGGCCCCCGCCCCCAGAATGCTCACGTTCGTCACCGACAGCTCACCTGCTCGAGTCCGCGATACTAGCCCGCATCACTCAGGCCGCTCCCGGGGGTCGACCGGCGTCCAACACCCGCGAGACCTCGTCGCGCTCGTAGCGTCGAAGCGGCGAGCCGTCGAGGAGGCGGACGCCGCTCCCTCGCTCGGCGCGGGCAATGGTCGCGACGGGAAACCCCTCTCGAGCCATGACCGCGCGGACATTCTCGGCGGACGACCCCGGAAAGGCGGCCAGGAGCGTTCCCGAGGCGAGCACGCCCCAGGGATCGGCACCCAGCGCCTCGCACACTGCCACGCCGGACGGGAACCACAGCACCGCGTCGGCATCGACGCGCAACGCCACCCCGGAGGCATCGGCCAGTTCATGCAGGCCGGCCGAGAGTCCACCCTCGGTGGGGTCGTGGAGCGCGGTCGCGCCCAGATCAGCGGCCCGCAGTGCTGCCTCCACGATGTTGATGCCCGGATCGCGCAGCGCGTTTCGGGCACGGTCCAGTGTATCCGGTGCCACGTCACAATCGGCTTCGTGCGCGAAAACGGCGGCCCCTTCCACCGGCGCGGGGCCGACCTGCAGCACGGCGTCGGTCTCCCCCATTCCCCGGGTCGGAACGAAATGTCCATCCTCGCGCAGCCCCAACATCTGCCCGACAACGACCGGTCGGTTGACGGCGTCCGTCACCTCCGTGTGTCCGCCCACGAGGGCGACACCGACACTCTCTAGGGCCGCGCGGGTTTCCCCGAACAGCTCTCGGATGTCGACTTCCGTCGCGCCGGGCGGCATCAGAACACAAGCGAGGAACCATCGGGGGCGCACGCCGAGAACTGCGACATCATTGGCGTTGATCACCACCGCGTGGCCTCCCACACCACTTCCGGTGAGGGTGATGGGATCGGTGGCGGCCACCAGCACCCCCGCTTCTACCCGGATCGCGCAGGCGTCCTCTCCGACCCCGGGCCCCAGAAGAATCTCGTCGCCCAGGGGCGCACCCAAGGCCAGAAGCTCTTGGAGCAGCGCGGCCGGGAGCTTGCCCGTCTGGAGTACCGGTTTCGTCGTGTTCCCTCTAACGCGCGGTACGCCTCGGGTCATCCCTTCACGTTCCCGACGGGCACCAGATGGGCCACGCGCCGCGACAGCCCGGCGATCTCGCTGGCCTCGGCAACCTCGTCGACATCTTTGTAGGCGAAGCCCGCCTCCTCGGCGAGTCCGCGATCGGAGGCGGCGCGGACCCAGATTCCCCGTCGCGCCATGCGCTCCCGAAGCTCGCGGCCCCGTACGAGCTTGCGGGCCCGGGTTCGGCTCATTGTCCGCCCGCTTCCATGGGCACTGCTGTAGAAGCTGTTGATCCCGCTGGCCACACCCGCCAGAACGTAGGAGCCGGTCTCCATGCTGCCGCCGACGAGGACCGGCTGGCCCGTCTCTCGATACGCAGGAGGCAACTCGGGATGGCCCGGCGGAAGCGCGCGGGTGGCGCCCTTGCGGTGCACCAGCAGCATGCGTTCCGATCCGTCGATCTCGATGCGCTCCAACTTCGCGGTGTTGTGGGCCACGTCGTAGATGTTTCGGATCCCCAGCGCGTCGGGATCGCGACGGAACACGTCCGAGAAAACCTCACGGATGCGGTGATGGATCACCTGGCGGTTCACAAACGACATGTTGGCGGCGCAGCACATCGCGCCGTAGTAGTCGCGGCCATCGGTGGACGCGAAAGGGGCACACGCCAGCTCGCGGTCGAGTCCGGGCTCTTGCGGAATCCGCTGCAGAAACGATCGCAGGTAATCCGTCGCCACCTGGTGCCCAAAGCCGCGACTCCCGCAGTGGAACATCACGACGACCTGCTCGGGTTGCGAAAGACCGAAGGCCCTCGCGAGCTCGGCATCGAAAATGCCGTCGGGTCGAAGCACCTGGATCTCCAGGTAGTGGTTTCCCGAGCCGAGGGTGCCGATCTGGCGATGGCCCCGCTCGATCGCCCGCTCGCTCACGCAGGTCGCGTCGGCCGCTTTGAATCGGCCCGTTTCCTCGGTCATCGCCAGGTCCGCTTCGGTCCCGTACCCGCGGGCGACAGCCCAGCTCGCGCCCTCTTCCAGCAGCTCGCGAAACTCGTCGCGGGTCACCCGCACGAATCCCTGGGAACCCACCCCGGCGGGCACGCGATCCGCCAGGGCATCGACCAACTCGCGCAGGCGTGGTTGAACCTCGGGCCAGAGCAGATCGGTCTGCACTAGCCTCATGCCGCAGTTGATGTCGAAGCCGATGCCCCCGGGCGAGATCACGCCTGTCTCGGCATCCATGGCGGCGACCCCCCCGATCGGAAAGCCGTAACCCCGATGCGCATCGGGCATGCAGAAGCTCGCCTCGACGATTCCCGGGAGGGTTGCCACGTTCGCGGCCTGCCGAAAGACCTCGGTGTCCATTTCGGCCACCAACTTCTCGCTTCCGAAGACACGCACCGGAACCCGCATACCGGGACGAAAGTCGCGAGCGAGCTCGAATGCAGCGGGTCCGATGGGGCGAAGTTTCTCGAATCGGCCCATGGCGAGCAGAATGTAGCTCGCTTTGTTCACGATCCCCGTGCGCTCGAGGCGATCGGACCCCTGGGTGCGGCTCAGCGATGGCCGCCACCCCGGCTGGCGCGATCGCCCCGCCGATCCCGGCGACGATCCATCCGATCCTCGATGCGGTCGCCTCGCCGATCCATTCGATCCTCGATGTGGTCGCCCCGGCGATCCATCCGATCCTCGATCCGATCGCCCCGGCGATCCATTCGATCCTGGATGCGGTCGCCCCGGCGGTCGAGCCGTTTGGCGCGCCGGTCATGCCCGGCCTCGGCGGCTCGGTCGGAGGCGCGGTCGAGACGCGCATCGATGCGATCGCCCCGGTGATCCATCCGATCATCGATGCGATCGCCTCGGCGATCCATCCGATCCTCGATGCGGTCGCCCCGGCGATCCATCCGATCCTCGATCCGATCTCCCCGGTGTTCCAGGTGGCGCTCGATCCGATCGTCCGCGTGGTCGAGCGCGGCTTCGTCGCCCGCCACCGCGGGGGCGGCAGGCACCCACGCCAACGACATCGCGAGCGCCAGAAGTCCAGTCCGTTTCATACCTCTTCTCCCGAGCGGTCCATTCCGCTGTGGAGTCGAACACCGCGGGGAACGAAAGGTTTCGCGGCCGGAATGCACCGCAGACGCAGCGTCAGCCCGCCGCTCGCAGGGCGATCGCCGCCGCACCGGTAACGCGCCCCTCCCGCAGGTCATCGAGGGCCCCCGGAACCTCGTCCAGGGCGTAGCTGCGCACTTCCGTCCGGACTGGAACTTTCGGTGCCAGGGCGAAGAACTCCCGTCCGTCGCGGCGCGTGACGTTCGCAACCGATCGGAGTACCCGCTCGCCCCACAGAATCGAGTAGGGAAACGCGGGGATCTCACTCATGTGGATACCCGCGCATACGACCACGCCCGCCGGCCTCACGGCCCGCAGAGCCGTGGGCACCAGCGCGCCAACCGGGGCGAACACGATCGCGGCGTCGAGTGGGCCCGGAGGCATCCGATCCGATCCTCCGACCCACGCCGCGCCCAGCCCTTCGGCGAAGCCCTGCGCGTCTGTATCCCCGGGTCGGGTAAAGACATGCACCTCGCGACCTTCGTAGCGGGCAATCTGGATCAGGATATGGGCCGATGCCCCGAATCCGTAGAAGCCCAGGCGCTCGGCGTCGCCCGCCATCCGCAGGGCCCGGTACCCGATCAGCCCCGCGCACAGAAACGGCGCCGCATCGAGATCGGAATAACGCTCCGGGATGGGAAAGCAGTAGCGGGGATCTGCGATGCAGCAATCGCTGAAACCGCCATCGATCTGGTAGCCGGTGTATCGCGCCGCGTCGCACAGATTCTCGCGGCCTGTCGCACAGAAGCGACATTCGCCACAGCTTCCGCCCAGCCAGGGCACGCCGATCCGGTCGCCGATGGCGAAGCCCTCGGCGTCGGGGCCCACGGCCTCGACCCGACCGACGATCTGATGGCCGAGAACGAGGGGCAGCTTGGGGTTCGGAAGCTCACCATCGACCACGTGGAGGTCGGTTCGGCACACGCCGCAGGCGTGCACCCGAACCCGGACCCGGCCCGGTTGCAGATCGGGTTCGGGGAGATCGACGCGCCGCAGCGGTCGACCGGGTCCATCGAACAGAATCGCGCGCATGCCGCCCTTTCCGTTTCCGTGTTCAACAGACTAGGAGATCTTGGGGGTGCCGGAAGGATTCGCGAGACTGTCTTGCCCGCTCCCGAGCGTTACCATCCGGCGGCGCATCCAGGGGTCGACGCGCGAACGCTCCCAGAGAGGATAGAGGCCGCATGACCGCAACCAGCAACACCGGGAGACTCCGCGAGCAGATCCGGGTCGTCATCTTCGAAGCCGATACTCCGGCGGGCAAGGCCTTCGACGTCGCGCTGCTGGTCGTGATTCTGCTGAGTGTCATCGCAGTCATGCTGGAAAGCGTGTCCGCCATCGTGGAGGACTACGGGCGATGGCTTCGCATCTTCGAGTGGGTCATCACCGCGGCCTTCACGGTCGAGTACGCGCTCCGACTCGCGTGCGTTCGCAAACCCGTGCGTTACGCCCGCAGCTTCTATGGCATCGTCGATCTGCTGGCCGTGCTTCCCACCTATGTGAGCCTGATCCTGCCCGGCTCCCACTCGCTCCTGGTGATCCGCGCTCTCCGTCTGCTTCGCATTTTTCGCGTATTCAAGCTGGTTCGCTATCTCATCGAGGCAAACATCCTCGTCTCGGCGCTGCGGAGCAGTCTCCCCAAAGTGCTCATCTTTCTCGGCACGGTACTCGTGATGTCGGTGATCACGGGCGCGATCATGTACATCGTAGAGGGCGCCGAGAGCGGCTTCACCAGCATCCCGATCTCGGTCTACTGGGCCATCGTGACCATGACCACGGTGGGCTACGGAGACATCGCGCCCCAGACCGTGCCCGGTCAGATGATCGCGGCCCTGGTCATGATCATGGGCTACAGCATCATCGCGGTGCCCACGGGCATCGTCTCCGCCGAACTGGTCCACTCGGTCCGGCAACCCGTGACCACCCGCGCCTGTCCGAGCTGTCTCAGCGAAGGACACATGGACGACGCGCGTTTCTGCAAATACTGTGGCGACCCCCTGAGCCCCCGCTAGCTCCCCCGGGGCGTCCCGTTCCGGTTCGCGTAAAGTC
>JAZFUU010000110.1:0-11748 GCA_036447375.1 Myxococcota bacterium | reverse complement strand
GGTCACGGTGATCGACGATGGCACCATCGAAAGCCGCCGAGGATCGCTGAATGTCGACGACGAAGGCACGCCGACTCAGCGCACGGTGTTGATCGAGAACGGCATCCTGTGCGGCTACCTGCAGGATCGCATCAACGCACGCCTCATGGGCATGGCCCCGACCGGGAACGGCCGACGCGAGAGCTACGCCCACCTGCCGATGCCGAGAATGACCAACACCTTCATGCTGTCCGGCGAAGAAGAGCCGGAAGATATCCTGCGCTCGGTGAAGAATGGAATCTACGCGGTTTCCTTCGGCGGGGGTCAGGTGGACATCACCAGTGGGAAGTTCGTGTTCTCGGCCAACGAGGCCTACCGCATTGAAGACGGCCGCCTGGGAGCGCCCCTCAAGGGTGCCACCCTGATCGGCAATGGCCCGGACGTCCTCACGCGCGTGACCCGAATCGGCAACGACCTGACCTTCGACCGCGGCGTCGGAACCTGCGGAAAGGATGGACAGAGCGTACCGGTGGGCGTGGGATTGCCGACGATCCGAATCGACGATCTCACCGTGGGAGGCACGCAGGGATGAGCGGCGGAGCCCTCGACCTGGACGTGGTCCGTCGCGCGCTCTCAAAAATTCGCGCGTCGGGGGCCGATGCCGGCGATGTGGTGCTGATCGAGAGCGACTCTCTGGAAGCGAGGGTGCGTGGCGAGGAGATCGACTTCGTCAGCCAGGCACGGGAACGCACCCTCGGAATTCGCGCCCTGGTTGCGGGGAACGCGGGATTTCGCACGGCGAACACGTCCACCAGTGACCTGTCGCCGGAGGCCGTCGACCGGATGGCCGAGGAGACCGTGACCCTGGCACGCGCCACGGCCGAGGACCCGGACGCGGGACTCCCGGACGGCGGTTTCGCAGAAGACCCTCCCGACCTGGCTCTCTGCGACGACGCCGATCGCGGGGTCTCCGTCGAGGCACGCATCGAGGACGCCCGTCGCGCCGAGGCCGCGGCCCGCAGCACCGACCCACGCATCGACAACTCCGAAGGCTCGGCGGTGAGCTCGGATTTTTCTCAGATCGCCTACGGCAACACCGCCGGATTTCTCGGGCAGTACGCTTCGGCCTATCACTCGCTCTTCTCGGAACCGATCGCGCGCCAGAACGGATCGATGCAGCGGGACTACTGGATGACCGTGGCGCGTCGGCTCGCGGATCTGGAGGACCCCGAGGCGGTGGGTCGGCGGGCGGCCGAGCGGGCAACGCAGCGCCTCGGCGCGCGCCGCGTTGCCACCTGCGAAGCCCCGGTGATCTTTGACCCGATGACCGCGCGCAGCCTGGTGGGCCATCTCGCGACCTGCGTGAACGGGTATTCGGTCTATCGCGAAGCCAGCTTTCTGGCCGGACGCCTGGGCGAAACCGTGGCCGCCAATCGGGTCGACATTATCGACGATGGGCTTCGTCCCGGGGGGCTCGGCAGCCGGCCCTTCGATGGCGAGGGCCTCCCCACCCGCCGCAACGTCATCGTCGAGTCGGGTCGCCTCGAAAGCTATCTGCTCGACAGCTATTCGGCTCGAAAACTGGGCATGCGTTCGACGGGGAATGCCGCGCGCGGAGCCGGCAGCGCACCGAGTGCCGGCCCCACCAATCTCTGGCTCGAGCCCGGAGAGTCCAGCCTCGACGAGATCATCGCCGATACGAAGCGCGGACTGCTCGTCACCGAGTTGATCGGAATGGGGTTCAATCCCGTGACCGGCGACTACTCGCGCGGAGCGGCGGGCCTGTGGATCGAAGGCGGCGAGATCAGTCATCCGGTGGAAGAAATCACGATCGCCGGGCACTTTGGAGAGATGCTGGCAAACATCGACGCGATCGGATCGGATCTTCTGTGGCTGGGCCGGATCGCTTCGCCGTCACTTCGCATCGCAACGATGACGATCGCCGGAGAATAGGCATGCCCGCGGAGACGATGATCGGCATCGCGCTCCCCGACGTCGACGTCTGGTCCGATCGCGTGATCGTGGCGCTCGGACAGAACCCCGGACTCTTCACCGGACCGGGTACCAACACCTACCTCGTCGGCACGGGTGAGCGGCGTATCCTGATCGACACCGGGGATGGACGCCCCGACTACCTGCCGGTTCTGGCCGGAGCTCTCAAGCGGGCCGGCTGCGAGATCCAGGAGATCGTGTTGACCCACGGCCACCCAGACCACCAGGGTGGTGTCGCCTCGGTGATGGAGCGATTCGGTCGTCTCCCCGTGTCGAAACTGCCCGGGGAACGCTACGACGCGCCCTACCCCTTCGAGCGGGTTCCGATCGCCGACGGCTCCGTGGTCCGCACCGAGGGGGCCACGCTTCGAGCGATCCACACGCCCGGGCACGCCGAAGATCATCTCTGTTACATGCTCGAGGAAGAGCGATCCATTTTTTCTGGCGACAACGTGCTCGGCGTCGGAACGACGGTGATCCCGCCGGATGGCGGCAGCCTGCTCGACTACATGAATTCTCTGGAGCGGATGCTGAGCGAAGCACCCACCGCGATCTATCCGGCCCACGGACCGCTCATCGCCGACGGCCAGGCGAAGCTGCGCGAATACATCGACCACCGCACGCGACGGGAGGAACAGATCGTCGAAGCGATGAGCGACGGACTCGACAAAATTTCCGACATCGTCAAACGTGTCTACGCCGCGTATCCCGAGTCCCTCCACGCCGCGGCGGCGCAGTCGGTCTGTTCCCATCTGATCAAGCTCGAGGGCGAAAAGCGGGCTCTGCGAAGCGGAGACGTGGTGCTCACCGCCCGCTGGCGCCTGGCTTGACCCATCCGATTCTCCAGCGACTGGCCGACCCCGACCCCGAGCAACGACGCTCGGCGTGTCGAGACGCCCCGGACGACCCGTCCGCGGTTCTACTCCTCGACGCGTTGGGAGAGGTGCTGGGAGACTCCGACTGGCGCGTCGCCCAGGCCGCGTCGGACGCGCTGGCACGGCTCGGACAGACTCAGAGCGAAGTCAAGCAGGTCTTGCGTACCGCGCTCCACAGCGACTCTCCGAAACGTCGCTGGGGTGCGGCCTTCACGACGGCGCGACTGGAGCCGCCCGGAGAAAAGCTGCTACCGGCCCTGGTCGAGGCCCTCGGATTCGCCGAAGGCAATCTGCGCTGGACCGCCGCCCGTCTCATGGTGGAAACCGGGCGTCTCAGCAACCAGGTCCTTCCGCTGCTCCTGGGCCTGGTCCGCGCGGACGGGGACCCACGAACGCGCCGAATGGCGACCTACTGCCTGCGTGAACTCGCCCCCGATCTCCCCGAGGCTGCCGCTGCCCTGCTCGCCGCAACCCACGAGCGCGACGTCGCGCTTCGGCGCTCCGCCCTTTCGGCGCTGGCGTCTCTGATCGATCCGCCCCCCGCCGCCGTAGCCCGACTCATCGATGCCCTGACCCGCGAAACCGATGCCGCTTGCCGCCAGATTTCCGCCACCGCGCTGGGCGAAATCGGCGCGTCGAACCCGGGCGCGCTGCCCCCGGACGCCTTCGCTTGCCTGAAAGATGCGCGGGCGAAATCGGAGGATCCTCCCCTGCAGCGCGCGGCGGCCTCCGCCCTCGTGAGACTGGCATCCCCTCATCCCTGACGACGCCTCCGGCGCAGGAGTAGAATCGCGACGTGCGAACCATCGTGGTGACGGGCACAGCCTCGGGACTCGGCGCAGCTCTCCGGCGGCTGTTCGAGAAGAACGGAGATCGGGTGATCGGCATCGACCGGCGCGAGGCCGACATCGTCGCGGATTTGGCCGATCCCGCCGAACGCGACCGGGCGATCCGAGAAGTCCTGGATCGATGCCAGGGCCCCATCGACGGGGTCGTCTCCTGTGCCGGACTGGGCCCCTACGATGATCCCCGGGCGATTACCCGGGTCAATTACTTCGCCGCCATCGCCATGCTCGATCGCCTGCGCGACGCGCTGGCCCGTAGCCCCCAGCCCGCGGCGGTCGCGATCTCGTCGGTCGCCGGCGTCTTCGCGCAGGTCGCGATCCCGGAATACATCGACGCCTGCCGGGAAGGTGACGAAGAGGGAGCACTGGCCGCCATCGAGGGTCGGGACGGAACGACCGCCTATCTCAACGCGAAACGCGCCCTGGCCCTGGGCGTGCGGCGCCGAGCGACCGAGTGGGGCGAACTCGGGATCCGTCTGAACGCCGTCGGGCCGGGAACCATGCAGACACCCATGCTCGACAAGCTGCTCTCGCTCCCGGAACACGCGCCTGCGATTCGCGCCCTGCCCACCCCTTTGAACCGCTCGGGATCCGCCGAAGAGATTGCCGCCGTCGTCGCGTTCCTGTTGAGCCCCGATGCGAGCTACGTCCACGGACAGATTCTGTTCGTGGACGGCGGTTCCGACGCCGCCGTTCGACCCGACGACTTCTGATCCCTACAAAATTTTTCGCCCGTACTCGCCGATTCGATCGATCGCCTGCTGCGACTCGGGCAGCAGCGGAGCGAAGGCGTGCCATACGTGGATCATCTCGTCCCAGGGTTCGAGCGTCACGTTGACGCCAGCGCGACCGGCTTTGTCGGCAAACCGGGTCGAGTCGTCGAGCAGCGTCTCGCCCGGACCCTCGAGGTCGACCCCAGGCGAGATACACACACTGGGAATCAGCGAACGATCGTCAGTGGTAGTTCCGCAGCTTGCGGAACCGACGCCACCCCAGCCAACGTCGAACGGCTCGCTCGAGCCAGCCTGATCGCCGGATCTCGACCCGCCGGCCTTCTCGATGGGTTTCGACGATATCCCCCCGCACCCGGTTCTCGCTGCCATCGGGCAGCAGTACGCGGAAGGGACGGTCGGGGTTCATCACGTCGTCGACGTCGGTAATGCGCACCGCCATCGTCTCGCGATAGCGCGCGGCGATCTGCTGAAGCCGAGGCGAGCGATCGAAGCTGCCGGGCAGCGCCTGCCGAATGTCGAGCCGCACGTCGGTGCCCCGAGCCCAGAGGTCCAGGACCGCTCCAAGACGATCCGGGCGGTCTTCGGGGGTGAGTCCTCCGCGAAGCCACAGGCAGCGATACTCCCCGCAGATCGGGGGACGCGCCGCATAGATCGAGCAGCCGGTGCCGCCCGGGAGCAAGCTGGGACAGGGTGTGCCGGCGAGCTTGGCCAGGGGGTCGACGCGCAACAGCGTGCAACAGAGGGAGCATTCGCCGCAAACGCGGTCGGCGGAAGAGGAAACATCGGACTCGCTGGGTTCAGAGCTGCGAGGCTCGCTCGGCACCCCGGCAGAGTATCAGCGCGGTGTCGCAGCGCATCTCCCTGGCGGAGGTCAACGACGGCCTGGATCTGCTCGAGCGCGGCAAGGTGGCGCGCAGCGTGATCACCTTCCAGTAGTGTCAAAAGACCGGAAGTGTCAAAAGACCGGAGGTGTCAAAAGACCGGAAGTGTTGGAAGACATGAATTGATCAGGAGAAGTGACGCGCGCTGTGTTCGGGGCCGCGCACGCGGATCCAGAACAACAGCAGCACTGCCACGACCGCAAGCCCGAGACACAGCGCCCACCAGATGCCCTGGAGACCCCAGCCCGCGCTCAAAACCAGCCAAGCGCCCAGCGGCAGGGCCAGAATCCAGTATCCCAGCAGGTTGAACCACGCCGCCGGCTGGGTGCGCCCCATTCCGCGCAGCACACCGCAACCCACGACCTGGATCCCATCGAAGATCTGGAAGACCGCGGCGATCGGCAAAATCGTCGCCGACAGCGCAACCACCGCCGCATCGGGTGAGTAAAGAGCTGGCAACGCATTGCGCAGGACGACGAAAGCGACGGCCGAGATCGTCATGACCCCCGCCCCCATGGCGAGGGCGACCCAGGCCGCCTGCTGGGCTTGTTGGGGCTGGCCCGCGCCCAGCAGGTTGCCGACTCGCGTCACGGCGCCCTGGGAAATGCCCAATGGCAACATGAACGCGAGGGCGGCCATGTTGAGCACGATGGTGTGGGCCGCGAGGGACACCGCGCCCAGACGTCCGGCGATCAGCGTCGAACCTGTAAACGCCCAGACCTCGAGGGAAATCTGGATCGCTACCGGCAATCCCAGCGCGACCAACTGACGCAACGCCCGCCACTCGAAGACGCGTCGGCTCCAGGGAACCCAGGCGTCGCGATGCAATGAAAAGCCGAGGACCCACGCGATCAGGCCGGCGAGGAGCAGCGAGCGGGTCAGCGCCGAGGCGATTCCGGCACCCAACAACCCGAGTTCGGGGAAGCCCCACTTCCCGAAGATCAAGACCCAGTTCGCAACGATGTTGAAGAGATTCCCGAGGCCGATGACCCACATGGCAGGGCGCACCAGCTCGCGGCCTTGCAGGTACTGCCGGAGGGCGCAGAACACGAGGAAGCATCCGACGGTGGGAATTTGGACGACCGTGTAGCGATGGGCCATGACCGCGAGCTCGGGTAGCTGGCCCAACGCAAGCAGGATCGGCTCGGTGAAGAACCACGATAGAGAGACGGGAAGCGCGACCAGAAGCGCCAGCACGACGCCGCGCTGGAAGGTCAACGCCACGCGCTCCCGGTTCCCAGAGCCGTGGGCCTGGGTGATGACGGGATCCATGCCCAGGACGACACCCTGCCCGAAGAGCAGGCCCCCGAAGATCCAAGCGTTGGCCATGGCCGCGGCGGCCAGGGCGTCGGTGCTGAGCCGGGCGACCATCAACGTGTCGACGGTGCCGATCAGCATCGTGCCGACCTGGGCGCCCATTACGGGTAGCGCGAGGCTCGCGAGCTTGCGCATCTCCCCGCGCAGCATTGACATCGAAACTCCTCGAAAGAATCGGAAGTCGCCGAGTGTATCGAATGGCTAGAGTCCGTCTCACCGATCCCGACCGAGCTCGACGGGGTAACGTATCAGCGAGAGCGGTTGCCGCGAGCTTCGGGGAGAGCCATGCAGAAGGCCGATTTCTATCGCGAGGCCCGCGCCGATGTCTCGGGACCGACTGCGGATCTTCGCGTGTTGGAAGCCACCACCACCTGGGCCGGCCCCATGTGCGGCTGCCTGCTGGCCGACTTCGGTGCCGACGTGATCAAGGTCGAGCATCCCGCGGGCGAGATCTCCCGTCGCTCACCCCCGTTTCTTCCGGGGACCGACGCACCGGTGTCCTTCATGCACGCCACCGTGAATCGCAACAAACGCAGCCTGTGCCTCGATCTTCGCCACCCCGAGGGTCGCGACCTGTTTCTATCCCTGGCCAGGAAGGCCGACGTCGTGATCGAGAACTTTCGACCGGGAACCATGCAGGAGTGGGGCCTCGGCTACGACGCGGTGCGCGCGATTCGAGCCGACACGGTGTACGTCTCGATCAGCGGCTACGGGCAGTTCGGCGCCCTGCACAGCCGCATGGGCTACGACCCGTTGGCGCAAGCCATGAGCGGCTTCCTGTCGCTGAATGGCAATCCCGACGGTGAGCCGGTCAAGTCTCCGACGTTCCTGGCGGACGATCTGGCCGGAGTCCACGCTGCATTGGCCGCACTGGCCGCCCTGCGTCATCGCGATCGCACGGGCGAAGGTCAGCACATCGATGTGGCGCTGCTCGACTCGCTGCTGTTCCAGTCGACGGGTTATCTCACCCTCGGCGCCATGGACGTTCCCCTACCCCGCCTCGGCAATGAGTTCCGGATCGCCGCGCCGGCCAACTCCTACCGCTGCCGCGACGGGCACATCATGGCCGGTGTCCTCCTCGACGCACACTGGAAGCGACTGGCGAGACTGCTGGGTCGCCCCGAGCTGGCGGACGATCCCGCCTACGCCACGGCTCCCGCCCGCATCGAACGGCGAGGGGAGGTCGATGGAATGCTCGAGGCGTGGACCGCCCGGCACAGTGTTGCCGAGGCGGTGGAGGCATTGATCGGTGCCGGACTTCCCGCGGCTCCAGTGCGCACCTACGCCGAAGCCGCCCGGGATCCCGCGGTGGCCGAACGCGACATGCTGCAGTCGACGACCCAGGCGGACGGATCCACCGCGCCGATCACCGGACCCGCGGCAAAATTTTCGCGCACACCCACCCGGGTGCGCACCGGAGCCCCGGGCCTGGGCGCACACACCGATGAGATTCTCAGCGAGCTGGGGCTCGACGAATCCGAGATTCAACGCCTCCGCCAGGGCGGCGTCGTCTGACCCCGATCGCGATGCGTACAACGGAGTCGGTAAACCGAACTGGCTTTAAAGCCAGTTGCATTCGGCAGGTGCGAATTTCGTTCGATTTTTCTTGAGATACCCGGACGCAGGGCTTGACAGGTTTTCGCAACCATTTTCCCACTCGTCGCGATCGTCTGAACTTCCGGCCCCTACGGATGCGAGATTCGCTCCTGCGTGCCCTTCTCCTCGGCCGCGAACTTTCGCGATTCGCACCGGGGATCGGCACTCCAAGTGCCGTCGCGAAAGCCGTCCAAGTCGATGTTATGTTCGTTTACGACCTCACCCCAACGGTCCCGTGAGGTCACAGCGTGAACCGCTCTCTCGAAAGCCTTCCCGACTCGGAGCTTCTGGAACGTACGCATGGGCTGGTTCGGCGCGGCCGCGCGGTCGAAGCCGAGCTGCTTCGCCACCTGGGCGAAGTCGATGCGCGGCAGCTCTACCTCGGAGAAGCCTGTCCCTCCATGTTCGTCTATTGCGTGCGGGTGCTGCACTTCTCGGAAGCGGCTGCGTACAAACGGATCCGGGCGGCTCGAGCGGCGCGGCGACATCCGGAGCTGCTACCGGCGCTTCGCCGGGGCGAGCTGCACGTCACGGCCGTGAGCCTGCTCGCGGCGCAGCTCACCGGCGAGAGCTGCGACGAGTGGATTCGAATGGCGAGACACAAAACGGCGGACGAGATCAAGCGGCTGCTGGCCGATCGGCAGCCGAAGCCGGACGTCGCAGACTGCGTTCGGCGGGTTCCGGCACCGATTTTGGGGAACCCTGCGGTGACGACGGCGTCGGAGCGCGCCGAAACTCCGGCCGCGACGTCAGACGACACTGGAGAGAAATCAGAGTGGGTCTCCGAGGCTAAGAACACGCCCACGCCTGCATCGGCTCGGGAACCGCTGCAGACCCGAACCTCGCCGCTCGGCGCTGAGCGATATCGCGTGTGCTTCACCGCAGACGCGGAGCTGCACGCGCAGCTGCAGGAACTTCGGGCGCTGATGCGCCATCAGGTCCCGGATGGGGACCTCGGGAGCCTGCTGGGGCGAGCGGTCGCGCTGCTGCTCGACCAGGTGCGCAAGCGCAAGTTCGGAGAGGTCTCAGCGCCCAGACCCCCTGCCCCTGCCAACTCCGACGCCTCTGCACACCCGGCTGCATCTCGACACATCCCGGCCGCGATCCGGCGGGCGGTCGCGCGCCGCGACGCCGGGCGCTGCCGCTACGTCTCCCCCGGTGGCGTGCGCTGCGGTACGGCGGAGTTTCTTGAGTTCCACCACGTCGCCCCCTGGGCCCGAAGCGGGACGCACTCGGTGGATGGCATCGCCCTCCGGTGCCGCGCGCACAATCAATACGAGGCTCGCCGGGTCTTCGGAGAGGTCCACATGGCGCGGTTTCGGAAGCGGGTTGGGACCTGAAGTGCCGAAGAACCACCGATCCCATCTCGCCGGCTGGCGGAGTAGACTCCTTTTCCCGCAACGGAGACCCGATGATCGAGCCCATTGAACGCAAGCTCGCCGCGATCCTCAGTGCCGACGCGGTTGGCTACAGCCGGCTCATGGCCGACGACGAGGCGGCCACGATCCGGACGCTGACGGACTACCGCGAAGAGATCGCGATGCGCGTCCGACGGCAGCGGGGCCGCGTCGTAGACACCCCCGGCGACAACCTCCTGGCCGAGTTTCCGACGGCCTTCGACGCGGTCGCCTGCGCCGTCGAGATTCAGGGGGTGCTGTAAGCGCTCAACACGAGCCTGACGGACGAACGCCGCATGGACTTCCGAATCGGGGTCCATATGGGTGACGTCTCCGTGGAGGGAGACAAGATCTACGGCGACGGCGTCAACATCGCCGCGCGCCTGGAGGCGCTGGCCGAAGCCGGCGGTGTCTGCATCTCAGCGACCGTGCACGAGCAGGTGCGCAACAAGCTCGATGTCGGCTTCACCGACCTCGGCGACCAGACGGTCAAGAACATTCCGGATCCGGTGCGCGTCTACCGGGTGCAGTCGCGAGGCCAGCCGGAAGCCCCCGCGCGCGCGCCGACCTCGGCCGACCAGCGCCCCCGACCTCTCCGCCGATTGCTCGTCGCGACGGCGGCGGTGGGGCTGCTGCTGGGGCTCGGCCTGTGGGCGAGCTGGCCCCGTCCGCTGGGCCTCGTCCTCGATCTCGTCGGCCTCTCCGGCCCGCTCGTCGATCCCCCGCTGCCCGAGAAGCCCTCTATCGTGGTGCTGCCCTTCGTAAACATGAGTGACGACCCGGAGCAGGAGTACTTCAGTGATGGCATCACCGAAGAACTGCTCAACGATCTTGCGGGCGTTCCAGGGCTGTTCGTCATCTCGCGCAACTCGGCCTTCACCTACAAGGGACGACCCGTGAAGGTGCGCGACGTGGGGCGCGACCTCGGAGTGCGATACGTCCTCGAAGGCACCGTCCGCAAGGCGGAGGGGCGGGTGCGGATCACGGCACAGCTGATCGATGCGACCAGCGGCTTTCACCGGTGGAGCGAGAGCTACGACCGCGAGCTTTCCGACATCTTGGCTCTCCAGTCCGAGATCTCGCAGCAGATCCTGGTCGCCATGAAGGTGGAGTTGCGGGACGCGGCGGTCGACCGGATCTTTCGCCGGTCGAGCCGCGATCTCAAGGCTCTCGACACCCTGTGGAGAGGAATCGCTCACTCCGAGCATTCCACCCGTGAGGACAATCGGGAGGCGCGTTACCACTACGAGCGCGCGATCGAGCAAGACCCGGAATTCGCGGTGGCCTACGCGTTCGCCGGGAGTACATACCTCCTCGAATACAGCCACGGATGGAGCCGCGATCCGGCGTTGATGGATCGCGCCGAAGAGCTGGCGAGCCGAGCCCTCGCTCTGGACCCCTCCACGGTCCCGGCCCACGTGATCTCGAGCTACGTCCACCTGTACCGGGGCCGGCTGGCGGAGGCGCTCGTGGCTGCGGAGAGGGCGGTGGAACTCGCCCCCAACATCGAATTTCCGCACCTGGCGCTGGGGGTGGTGTTGGTTCGCCAGGGAAGGGTCGTGGCGGCCCTGCAATCGGTCGCTCGCGCGATGCGCCTCAATCCAAAGGCCTCGCTGGGGATGCAGGGTCTCGTGGCCAACGTCAATTTCGCCGCGGGTCGTACCGAGAAGGCCGTGCAGCTTTGGGAGCAGGTTCGGGCAGCCAACACCGACCTGATCACCGCGCGCATCCCGCTCGCGGTCCTCTACGAGTCCGCGGGGCGCCACGAAGAAGCGCGCACCCTCGCGCAGGAGATCCTGCGCGTGAACCCGGATCTCACCGCGGAGTCGGCGACTGAGCTGGTCCTGGCGTTTGGATTCGACCGGGACGACGCCATCGGCAACCTGCGCCGCGCCGGGCTTCCGTGAGTTCCCTGTCGGCCACGGCCCCATCCAAGCCCACTGAAGCCAGCTGGATCTGAGTCCAGAACTGGATCTGAATCCAGAACTGGCTTCGAAGCCCGTTCAGGCAGCCGAATCGTCCCCGGTCTGGCTGCGGGGGTCGAGCAGACGCTCGAGCCGGTCGGGGGGAAGCACCTTCTTCTCGAGACACAGCTCGCGCACGGTCTTTCCGGTGGCAAACGATTCCTTGGC
>JAZFUU010000109.1:0-4593 GCA_036447375.1 Myxococcota bacterium | reverse complement strand
CCTGAAACGCGACGATCTGCTGGCTCTCGGCCTCCACGAAGTCGCTTTCGCGAAGCAGCACGTCGAAGGGCGTCGACTCCCCGTACTCCAGACGAATTTTTTCGGCGCGGAGCTGCTCGCTGGCGGCGGCGGTACGACGTTCGGCGGCTTGGATCCCCTCCTGGGACGACAGCAGATTGCGCACGGCCCTGCGGACTTCCAGAATGATGGTCTGTTCGAGCCGCCGTCTCTGGGTGATCGATCGCCGCAGCTCCAGGTCTGCCTGGGTTGCGCGGTGCCGAGCCGAACTGTTGAGGATGGGAATCGACACCATCACCCCGGCGGTCAGCTGGGCGGCGGCACTGCCGGTCAACCAACCATCGAAGGCGTCGCGGTACCCGGTTGGCGGCGGGCAGGGCGTGAGCCCACACGTATTCGGCGCGGCCGGCGGCGACGCGTCCGGCCTGCTCGTGCCCGCGAGGCCCAGGTTGCCGTAGGAGAAGGTCGCGTCCATCTGTGGGAGCCGTTGGTTCTTTGCGAACTTGAGCTCGAGGGTGTCGCGTTCGATCGCCTTGTCGGCCACGATCAGCTCCGGGCGGTGTGCGAAGGCCCGCTGCATCGCAACCTGTGGGTCGATTTCGTATTCGACGAAATCATCGGGACTGTCGCCGGGATCGATCGACATCGTCGAGCCCGCCGAGAGGTGCGGCCCCAGGACCAGATCGATCAGCTGATCCTGAGAGTTGCGGTAGCGGTTCTCGGCGACGATCAGATCGAACTCTCGGGCGGCGGCCCCGGCCTCGGCCTCCACCACCTCGACCCTGGAGACGACCCCCACCTCGTATTGGGTTTTCGTCTGATCGAGCAGGGCCTCGGCGGTCTCCAGGCTCTTGTCGGCCACCCGCACCTGGTCTCGGCTGGCGACCAGATCCCAGTATCCATCGGCGATCAGCTGCACCGTGTCCATGACCTCGGTGCGGAACTGCTCCTCCGAGGCCTCGTAGAGGACTCGCGAGGTCTTGACCCGCGTCCAGGGCCGGCTCCAGATCAGGTTTCGCAGGAGCGGCTGGGAGAGGCTCAGGTTGATGGAGGAATTGTATGCGGGCGAAATGGACTGAACGACCAGGTCCGTTTCATCGCGACTCGACGTGAACTCCAGGTTGTAGCTGGATCCCAGCAGCGGGATGCTCCCGCGAAGTCCGGTTCCGCCTCCGATGCTCTTTTCCTCCAGATTCTTATTGCTGCCGGTGAGAAACCCGGTCGGTCTCTCGCCGTCGGAGTAGTCCACGTCTCCGAAAAACTCGGGATCGTAGCTGCCCCAGGCGATCTCCTCCTCCTCGCCGGCAATCAGCGGGGCAAATCGCTCGACCTGCACATCGAGGTTGTTCTCGAGCCCCATCCGGATGGCGTCGGCCAGCGTGAGCTTGAGGTCTCCGTGGAGCGAGGGATGTTCCATCGACGGGGCGGGTGCCGGTTCGGCCATCGGCGGCTCATCGGAGCCCGGCGTCTCCCGCTCCTCGGCCAGCTCCGGGATCTCGTCGGAGCCCGGCGTCTCCAGCTCCTCTGCGAATCCCGGGATAGACCACGCGGTCCACCCGACGATCAAGGCAAGCAACGGAACAGTACGCAGCGTCATCGGCCAAATCCTCCAATCGGGAAGCACCCCGATCGGGAGATTACCCCAGTCGAAGATGAGGCCGAGGACCGCTAGCCGACGTGTCGGCTATCCTCGCGCCTCATGAGCGTTGCCGCCCTGGTTCTCGCGGCTGGCAGCGGCCAGCGATTGGGCCTCCCGCTAACGAAGGCATTCGTTCCTATCGGGGGGAAGCCGCTCCTGCTTTATTCGCTGGAGACCCTCGCCTCGGTGCAGGAGATCGACTGCGTGGTGCCCATAATCGCGGCGGCGGATCTCGATCGATTTCGCGCCCTCGACCTCGCTGGCATTCCCAAGCTCGCGGCGCCGGTGGTGGGCGGCGCCGAACGCCAGGACTCGGTGGCGGCTGGGCTCGCGGCGCTTTCGAAGGCCCCGTTTCTGGACGGCCGGGAGGAGGTTTCGCTGGTGGCGATCCACGATGCGGCGCGGCCGTGGGTGCGATCCGCCGCGGTCTCCCGTGTGATCGCGGCGGCCCGTCGCGAAGGGGCGGCGATCCTCGCCGCACCGGCGGCCGATACCATCAAGCGCGTGAGGGAGGGACGGGTGATCGAGACCCCCGACCGGGCCGAATGCTGGACGGCCCAGACACCCCAGGTGTTTCGCCTGCCCCTGTTGCGGGAGGCCCTGGCCAAAGCCGAGGCCGCGGGGCGCGTCGCAACCGACGACGCCCAGCTGGTCGAGTGGCTGGGGTCGACCGTGGCGGTCGTCACCGGAGATTCGGACAACCGAAAGATCACATTCGTCGAGGACCTGGCCGCGGCGGAACGGCACCTGGCTGCAAAACCGGAGGAGACGGCGTGAGGGTGGGGCAGGGAACCGATGCGCATCGCCTGGTGCCCGGTCGGCCGCTGGTTCTGGGCGGCGTGGCGATTCCCTTCGATCGGGGTCTCGAAGGCCATTCGGACGGCGACGTGCTGCTGCATGCCGTAGCCAGCTCGTTGTTGGGCGCTCTGGGAGAGGGCGATCTCGGTCGCCATTTCCCGTCCTCGGATCCGGAACTCGCGTCCATCGCCAGCACGGAAATCCTGTCGCGGGTGGCGCGGAGACTCACCGCGGCGGGTTTTGCCATCGGGAATCTGGACGCCACCATCGTGGCTCAGGTACCGCGCCTGGCTGCCCACCTGCCAAAGATGGAGGGCGTGATCGCCGATGTTCTCGGGGTGGACTCGGATCGCGTGAACGTGAAGGTCACCAGCACCGACGGTCTCGGCGCGATCGGGCGGGGCGAGGGCATCGCCGCTCAGGCGGTGGTGCTGATCGTGGAGGCGTCAGCCGGAGAATGACCGAGCTCTGCCTCTACGACACGCGTGAGCGAAAAAAGCGATCGTTTTCCCCCTTGGAAGGCGATCACGTGCGCATGTACACGTGTGGCCCCACGGTCTACAGCGCCCAGCACATCGGGAACCTACGGTCGATTCTTTTTGCCGACCTGCTGCGCCGTGTTCTCGTGGCCGAGGGTTACGGCGTGACCCACGTCATCAACATCACCGACGTGGGACATCTCGTCGGGGAAGTGGAAACCGGCGAAGACAAGATGGAGGCCGCGGCTCGCCACAGCGGACGGGAGGCGGGCGAGATCGCCGAGCAGTTCACCCGCCAATGGCGGGAGGACTGCCTCCGGGTGGGCTGCCTCGATGCCCACGTCTATTGCAAGGCGACCGATCACATCGAGCAGCAGATCGCTCTGGCCCGCCAGCTCGAAGAAAAGGGATACACCTACGCCATCGACGACGGTCTCTACTTCGACACCGCCAAGTTCGGGCGCTACGCCGAGTTCGCGCGGCTCGATCTTGCGGCTCAGGAGGGCGGGGCGCGCATCGGCGATGTTCCCGGCAAGCGCCATCCCGCGGACTTCGCGCTGTGGAAGCTTCCGGCGCCGGGCGTGCGCCGTCAGCAGGAGTGGGATTCGCCCTGGGGGCGCGGCTTTCCGGGGTGGCACCTCGAGTGCTCGGCCATGAGCGTCGAGTACCTGGGCAAGAATTTTGACATCCACACCGGCGGGGTCGATCACGTCCCGGTGCACCACACCAACGAGATCGCCCAGAGCGAGTGCGCCTTCGATGTGCACCCCTGGGTGAATTGGTGGATGCACGAAGAATTCATCGACTTCCGCGGCGAAAAGATGTCGAAGTCGACCGGTAACATCTGTCTGCTCGACGATCTGGTGGAGCGCGGAATCGAGCCCCTCGCCTACCGCTACTTCTTCCTTCAGGCCCACTACCGCCAACAGCAGACATTCAACGACGAGGCCATCGAGTCGGCCGCCACCGGCTACGATCGACTGCTGCGTCAGGCGGCCGAGATTCGCGGGGCTGGCGGAGAACCGGATCCGGCCAGACTGGGGGATTATCGGCAGCGCTTCCGCGACGCCCTGCGCGACGATCTGAACGCCCCGCGCGCGCTGGCGGTGGCCTGGGAGGTCGTCCGGAGCCGCGACCTGAGTGCCATCGAGCGCTGGAGCCTGCTCGGGGAATTCGATGCGGTCCTCGGCCTCGACCTGGCTGGGGCGGAGCCGCGAACGGCGGCCTCGGAAAGCGACCCCCGCATCGATGCGCGGGTCGCGGAGCGCGAGGCGGCGCGCCGCGAACGTCGCTTCGAAGACGCGGACCGCATCCGCGACGAGTTGGCGGCCGAGGGCATCGTCATCGAAGACACGAAAGACGGCGTGAAGTGGAGATACCGGTGACGTCGAGATCCTTTTCCCTCGTCTCGGAGTTCACACCGAAGGGGGATCAGCCCGCGGCGATCGAGGCGCTGGTCGCGGGCGTCGAGCGAGGAGATCCGCATCAGACGCTGCTGGGCGTCACCGGCAGCGGGAAGTCCTTCACGATCGCCTGCTGCGTCGAACGCCTCAACCGGCCGACCCTGGTGATGGCTCCCAACAAGACGCTGGCGGCGCAACTCTACACCGAGTTCAAGCAGCTCTTCCCCGAAAACGCCGTCGAATACTTCGTCTCCTA